>CALBPO010000181.1 GCA_937899295.1 uncultured Opitutia bacterium | reverse complement strand
GCGCGCCCAATGGTCTTGCCAGAAGACAATTTGCCCGTCCACATAGCGCATCGTCGCGAAGAGGCCGAAGCCGTGGGCAAAACCCGAAGCGGTCGATGCAAGGGGGACGGTCTCCCCATCGGTAACTAGGACGATGTCTGGCATAGTTGGTCGATAGTCTCACGGATCGCGCGCGCTTTATCCAGCGTTTCTTGATACTCATCCTCTGGATCAGAATCCCAAACAATACCCCCGCCGACTTGGTAGTCGAGTTGACCATCTTTAAGGTGCAAGCTGCGAATCGCGATATTGAACTCAGCATCGCCATCGAATCCTATGTAGCCGATGGAACCGCAGTAAGCGCCACGACGCGTGGGTTCAAGTTCTTCAATGATTTGCATCGCGCGGATCTTAGGAGCACCAGTGATCGAGCCCCCTGGAAAGATCGCAGCAAGGGCATCATAAACATCTTTGTGCTCAGCAAGGGTGGCTTTCACGCGTGCGGTCTGGTGGATGACCTTTGCATAGTGCTCTAGCTGATACAGGCCCTCAACTTGAACGGAGCCAAACTCGGCCACACGGCCTAGATCGTTTCGCTCCAAATCGACGATCATGAGAAGCTCGGCGCGGTCTTTTTGGGAGACGCGGAGCGCGGCCTCGTTTTGTCGGTCGGTCTCGGCATCGATACCACGAGGGCGCGTGCCTTTAATCGGGCGCGTCTCCAGTTGGCGACCGGGCTTCTGCAAAAACTGTTCGGGCGGAGTGGAAAACAACTGCCAGTCGCCAAGATCAAGATAAGCGCCGTAGGGCGCGGGGTTGCCAAGGCGTAACGCTTGGTAGAGAGACACAGTGTCGCCTTCGTAGGTGCAACGGGCACGCTGTGATAGGTTGACCTGGTAGACGTCGCCGCTGGCAATATAATCGCGCACTCGTTGGACAGCCGTGCAGAAGTCAGCACGAGAGAGGTTCCATTTCCACTCGCTACGGCGGGCGGGCAGGTCCGAAATCATGGTGTCGCGTTTTGTCACAACCGTCGCAGCCTGCTCCTGTATGTCGACTGGCATGTCGAGTCCCACCCCAACGATTGCGCGCAAACGTTCAATCACCGCGTCGGCTGTGATGCTAAAGTCATGCCCTACCAAAAAGAGCACACCAGTCTCATGGTTAAGGGCAGCAACGCCATCGTAGAGACCAAAGTGCATATCAGGAATCATGCGGTCATCTTGAGCCACTGAGGCGAGAGCTTCTAGACGCCGCCCGTAGTCATAGCTCAGGTAGCCGACCGCGCCACCAGTGAAAGGTATCTCAGGGTGCACCTCTAGTTGGTGCGGCCGCATGGCTTGGCGTAAATCCGCTAGGTCCCCTGTCACAGTTTCAAATGGCTCGGCTCCGAAGAAACTCCATTCCCCTAATCCGTCGTTCGATTGTGCGCTATCGAGGACGAAGCAATACCGCTGACGCCCGAAGCGATCAACCAGTGCCTCTACGCTGGGCGGATTCTGAATTTTAACGATTTTCACGATACAACAGCATGCGCACAGTAGCGCATCCCAAACAGAGTTCGAGCTGGAATCACTTTCACTCCATGATTAGTGACGACTCGCACGATAGATCATCCAGAAGCCGACTCCCTGAAAAATCAAATTTGGTAACCATATCAATAGATCGGGCCTGAGAGAGGGGATATCCTCCAGCCAGCTGACCATAATGATAAGGAAATAATAAGTCATCGCAATAACTAGCGCGATACCGAGGTTAGCATAAGTCTCCTTGCGCCCGACTTGGATGGCAAGCGGCACGCCAAATACGGCCAGCGAAAAGACGGAAAATGCCAAAGCGAAATTTTTCTGGATGTGCACCTGTAACCTCAGCCGAGCTTCACTCATCGGCTCGCCCGAGGCAGCTTCTTTCTCCAACTCGCCCTGTCGCAGATCCATCAACTGGGCAAAGGTCATCTCCTTGTTGCGCAATTTACGCTTTTGATCTCCATCTCCGAAGAGCTGGTCGAGCGGCAATGCAATGGGTAACTCTCCAAAGAACAAAGAGTCTGGCATATTATCGCCAAAAGCTTCGGGGTTTTCCGAGTCTCGCTGCTCGGCAGTGCCGTCCTTGAGCGTAAGGATTAGGTCTTTATTGACTTCGTCATAACCAAGGATCCCCTCAGCAGCACGGAGGAAGAGTTTGGCTCTTCTTTGCTCGTCCAGCTCCCATATCCAAAAGTCTTTCATGACTGAGCCCTCTCGCCCGCCCATGTAAATCACATAGCCTGGAAAATCATAAATAAAGCGGCGCTCTTCGATAAAGCCGACTGGATTATCGGTAAGCGCCTCGGCCATTAGAGCCTTACGCTCCACCCTAGACTGCGGCGCGTAATGCAAGTTGATCAAGACCGCTGCAGCCATGCCAACGAAAGCGATCAAAAAGACTGGTGCAGCGATTTGATAAAGGCTCAAGCCCGCCGATTTCATCGCAGTGATTTCACGCTGCGAGGAGAGTCGCCCCAGCGCGATCAAAGTACCCGTGAGCATTCCAAGCGGCAAGGCAAACGAAGCCACATAGGGAATGAACAGACCCAGCACTTTAATAAAAACCCAAAAGTCGAGCTTGCCCGCGACGACCAGCTCGGCCACATCGCGCAGCGCATTACCTATGAGCAGGACAAATATAAAAAGCCCCATCGCCAGCCCAGTCGCGACGAGAATTTCTTTTAATATATGGCGGTGCAGCAGGCTAAGCATAATCTTAATGACAAGTTGCCAGCTTGCTGGGGCAAGCACAATCCCATTTAGCGGATAGAGGGCTTGTCACTGCAGCATTTACTCTCAAACTAACCGAAATGAGTGATCAAAACGGCGAAGTTATCCAGATTTTTAAAGACAGCGGCGCGCTCCTCGAAGGGCACTTCTTACTTCGCTCGGGCCTGCATAGCGCGCACTTTTTTCAGTGCGCCCAAGTCTGCCAATACATGGACAAAGTCACTCGCCTCGCCGAGATCATGCTGCCGATGCTCAAAGATTATGGTGCTACCACTGTGGTTGGTCCCGCTATGGGTGGGCTAGTGATCGGACAAGAAGTCGCCCGCCAGCTTGGTCTACGCTTCGTCTTCCTTGAAAAAATAGACGACCAGCTAGCACTGCGCCGAAATTTCAAATTCGCAGCGGGCGAAAAGGTGCTTATAGTCGAAGACGTCATCACCCGCGGTGGCCGCGTGGTCGAGGCACTCACCCAGTGCCAAGCGCACGGCGCCGTACCAGTCGCCGTCGGTGTGATCGTCGACCGTAGCCAAGGCAAAACCAGTTTTGACGTGCCGCACCATAGCTTAGCGGAGCTCAGCTTCCCGACTTACGAAGCTGATAACTTGCCTCCCGAACTGCAAGGAAGCGAAGCGACCAAGCCTGGAAGCTAAAAGGATTGAGAATCGCATTTACAATTAGCCTTTCGATTCTTACACTTAAGATATGAAAACGGGATTCACGCTACTTACATCACTCTTAATTTCCACCCAAGCAATGCAAGCGCACCCGATTGGCCACGACCTCGGGTTCTTGGAAACGATCAGCCACCTTTTCACGCAGGCTGGCCATTCACATTGGTTGGTCATCGCAGCTGGTATCGCCGCAGCAGCCTATTGCTTACGCCTAGCATTCGCTACCAAGTAAGCGATCCCATAGACCACTAAAATATATTTGTAGTATACGAGCGGAACACTCAGGAGCCACGCTCTCTTAAGAAATGACTCCGATCGTATTTATTTGCGCCGCAGGTGCCGCCTCCCTTTACGCGGCTGGTTCGCTCCAGATCAAACGCTCGCTCACCGCGGGCGCGCCCAAACGAAGGGCGATTGCCGTCACTAATTTCGCGATGGCGCTCTGGGCGCTTCCGCTCTTCTTTATCTCGCGCGGCGATTTCGAGCTCACCGCCTGGCTCACTGCAGTCGGAGCTGGCATCGCACTCTTTCTAGGGCGTATCCTTGCGGTACAGGCGCTCGATCTAGGTGATCTTTCCATCGTCGGCCCCTTACTAGGAATGAAGACGCTGCTAGTTGCGATCTTCTCTTTTTCTACTGGTCAAGCCGAGCTGACAGGATGGCTCTGGATCGCATCTATCGCTGCGACAGCTGGCGTCATTCTCATTCAAAGAGGCCCTAAAAGACTTACCAAGAGCCGCCGTGCCGCCGCCTGCTATGCCTCCGGGGCAAGTATACTCTTCGCGCTCTGCGATATTTTGGTGGTCGAAGCCCGCGGACAACTCGGCATCGGTTGGCTCTCACCTACACTCTTTTTAACAGTCGCTCTGCTTGTGCCCTTAATGGGCAAGCACCCCAACGCCCCCTCCGAAGCACGTAAGCCCATGTATCTCGGCTCGGCCATCATGGGTTTCCAAACCACTCTCGTTATTTTAATCATCGGCCTAACTGGCCAAGCGGTGATGGTTAATATTGTCTACTCCTCGCGCGCATTGTGGACAGTTGTCGTCGACCGCTACTACGGACGAGGAGAAGGTGTCGCCGCATTTTTCAGGTGGCGGTTAATTGGTGCGGCACTACTCGTCGCAGCAATCGCGATTGTCATTTTCCAGCGTTAATACCATCGATTACTCGATTCAACTTGCCGGAGACAAAGCCCTCTTCATCAAAATCGACCTGTGCGAAGCCCAGTTTGCGAATACCCGCCGCGATGGCTTCACGATTTTCGGCTAGCTTGGTCTGGAGATCCTCCGCTACTTCCACCCGAGCGGTATCGCCATAGTGGCGGACGCGATTGATCGGGAAGCCTGCGTCTTTGACTAGCGCTTCCGCATCTTCGATCTGGCGAAGTTTCTTCACCGTGATCTCCTCACCATAGGGCACCCGCGAAGAAAGACAGGGGCTTGCTGGCTTGTCCCAACATTGCAGTTTAAAATGGGCAGCTAGTGCACGAACACCCTCTTTATCGATCCCGCAGTCCGAGAGCGGCGAGCGCACTTCAAACTCGTCCGCGGCTTTCAAGCCTGGCCGATAGTCACCGAGGTCATCTCTGTTTGTACCATTGAGCACCCACCACCCAGTGTAGTCTTTCCTCAAGTCCGCCAGTTCGTCGTAGAGAGTGTGTTTGCAAAAGTAACAACGATTCGACGGATTACTAAAATAACTGGGGTTTTCCATCTCTTTGGTCGTGATCACGCGAATGGATAAATCGTTGATACGTGCAAAGTCTTTGGCCTCGTCGAGGTCGGAAAGCTTCAGGCTCGGCGAGGCCGAGATCACGGCCAGCGTTTGCGCACGACCTAGAAAATGCTGCGACAAGAAAGCGAGCAGAGAACTATCCACTCCTCCAGAAAATGCCACGAGCGCACCCGGACATTCTCTAAACCAGTCGCGCAGCTTCTCTAAGTCACTCATCTCGCCAAAGCTTGCCTCCAATTTCATAGCTGTCAACTTGCACTAACTCGCTTCACCGATATCAAAGCTACCAACTCTTCACCGAATATGCCGACACTCGTCTACAATTGCCCATCCGGAATCAGCGGCGATATGAACCTCGGGGCCATGGTCGCCCTCGGCGGGGACCCAAAGGCGCTGGAAGCACAACTGCGTAAGCGCCCCGACGAGGCTTGGCATCTACACTTCGACCCCGACACACGCGGCGGGATTAGCGGAATTCGTTGCAGCGTGCATGCGCATGATCCCCATGATAAACACTCCTCCTCCCATGGACATGGGCATCATCACCGCACTTTTGCTGACATCCAGAAAACGATTAAAGGCAGTGAACTCTCAGACCGCGTAAAGACTGATGCTATTGCCTGCTTCCGCGCGCTCGCCGTGGCCGAGGGCGCGGTGCATGGCATCGCTCCAGAGGAAGTCCACTTTCACGAAGTCGGCGCGATCGACTCGATCGTCGATATGATCGGTGCCGCCATCTGTTGGGAGCTACTTGATGTCGACCGGATCATCTGTCAAAATCTAGACGTCGGCGGGGGCACCGTTCAGTGTGCCCACGGTCGTATACCTGTACCAGCCCCCGCCACTGCACGTCTGCTCACAGGCAAACCCTACTCTGCTGGAGCGACGGATAAAGAAACCACCACGCCGACTGGTGCCGCCCTTCTCGTCGGACGCGGAGCCGAGTTTGGCGCAAGCACAAGAGGCCGGCAAATCGCCACTGCCATCGGCGTCGGCCAGCGAGACGACCCAAAACTACCCAACGTGCTCTACGCCACACTGATCGACGAGTCCGTAGTCTGCGCACCGACTTCAGACAGGGTCTACGAGCTAGCCGTGAACCTTGACGATATGACTGGCGAAGCGATCGGCTACCTCTGCGAACAGGTCCGCGAAGCAGGCGCACTTGATGTATGGCAGGTCGCGGCTGCATTCAAAAAAGGTCGCCCTGGTATAATCGTGCATTGCCTCTGCCAAGCGACGGATCTCGAGCGCATCGAAGCCACTATTTTTAAACACAGCCTCAGTATCGGCATTCGTCGCCAGCTATGGGAGCGCACGAAACTAGAGCGCGAAAACGTCACCCTCGAAACAGAGTTTGGCACAGTCCGCGCAAAAGTATCCACCCTTCCCGACGGCTCTGTATATCGAAAGTTTGAATACGAGGACTGCGCACGCATCGCACGCAAAACGAGTAAATCGATTAACGAAGTCACCGCCCTTTTAGATGCCTCCCATTGATAAGATGAAAACTCGGAAAATTCTTGAAGCCCTGCAAAGTGGGGAGATCAAACTTAGCGACGCGGAAGCCCAACTGAAGGGCTTCGAAGACCTCGGGCACAGCCGCGTCGACCTAGAGCGAGAAGAACGCAATGGCATTCCCGAGGTGATCTACGGAGGAGGTAAAACGCCCGAGCAGATTATAGACATCATGGTCAGTATGGAGGCACGCGGTCAAAATATACTCGCAACCCGTATTGCACCTGAGGTCGCCGTCGAGATTATCCAAACTTATCCCGCTGCAGTTTACCATGAACTCGCTCACTTAGTCGAGCTACGCACTTTTGAGCCCGTGCAAACCGCCGAGAAAATAGCCATAGTATGCCCCGGCACCTCTGACTTATCCGTCGCCGAGGAAGCCCGTCTGACGGCAGAGTTTTACGGCAACACGACCGAGCGCGTCTACGACTGCGGCGTCGCCGGCCTCCACCGCTTGTTGGCAAGCCTAGATAGGATCCGTAGCTGCCGAGTCATCGTGGTGGTCGCTGGCATGGAAGGGGCCCTGCCATCGGTGGTCGCGGGACTTGTGGACAAACCAGTGATCGCAGTTCCAACCAGCGTCGGCTACGGTGCGTCCTTCGCAGAGCTCTCGGCCCTACGGACAATGCTCCACAGC
>CALBPO010000180.1 GCA_937899295.1 uncultured Opitutia bacterium | reverse complement strand
AAAAAAATTATCCCAATAAATGTTATAGTAAGAAATAAAAAAAGAACGATTATTTTTTTTATTGTTATGTGTTTAAGATCATGCTCAAATTCAGATCTTTTTCTTATGCCCAGCATTGAGTTTAATAATCACTTAAACCACATTTAATGATTGTATGTCAAAAATTATAGAAATTACAAAATCTGCTGAAGAGTACTTAGCAAAACTTGTAAAGGATAAAAACATTGGAGTTATTAAAATGGAAGTTCAAAGAAATTTTGCACCAAAAAATAACTTTTTACAAAATTATCCAAACGCTGAACGCGGAAATGAATTTGATGTAGATGGCGAAAAATATTTTATTCCTTTATCAAAACAAGAAGTTTTTATTAAACAATATCCAAACGCATCTAGCGCGACCAATCCAAACGCGACATTTAATCGAGATATGTTCACTAAAGACATGAGCGAAATAGCAAAGCTTACAGAAAATAGTTTAAAAACCTATTACGGTAGAGATGACATACAGGTCAAAACATTAGATAAAGTAAGAACTCCAGAAGAGCAAGCTGAAGCGCTCGGCCTCTTTTATCCGCCTGACCCTTCCTCAAAAAAGTATTCCACTCTCGGGGGCAACATCGCTTGCAACGCTGGAGGCATGCGTTGTGTCAAATACGGTGTCACCCGCGACTATGTGTTAGGCCTGAACGGCTTCCTCGCTGATGGCAGTCCATTTAAATTTGGACTGCCCATTAAGAAGTATGTATCAGGCCTCAATCTTCGCGACCTTTTGATCGGATCCGAGGGCACACTCGGTGTCATCACTTCGGCCAATCTCAAGCTCATTCCCAAGCCAGAAAAACGCTGGACAGGCATGTTCGCTTTCAAAAGCGAAGCGGCCGCGCTTAAAGCCGTGGTCGGACTTTTCAAAGTCGGCGTGAGTCCTTCCATCCTAGAGTTTCTTGATCGCCAGTCTGTGAGCTGTGCAGAAAAATTGACAGGCAAAGCGATTTTTGAAGGTCAGCCTCGCAGCTCGATCCTCCTAGTCGAACTTGACGGTTGTTCTGCCGAAGTCCGCCGGCAGCGTAAGTGTCTGCTCGACTACATGACAGACCTTGCCGCTTCCCACCGCGAAGCCCGCACTGAGGCGCAAGCCGAAAAACTATGGCAAGTCCGCCGTACCTGCTCACAGTCGATGTTTTCGCTCGCGGATACGAAGCTCAATGAAGATGTCGTCGTGCCGCTTAATAAGCAGGCCGCATTGATTCGCTACACAATAGCGCTCAAAAAAGAAATCGGCCTCGCCACGCCCACCTTTGGCCATGCTGGGGATGGCAATCTGCACGTGCATATCATGTATAACCGTGCGAGCAAAGCCGACGCAAAAAAAGCCAAAGCGGGCATCCATAAGCTGATGCAAAAAGTCATTGATCTGGGTGGCGTTATTACTGGTGAACATGGCATCGGCTTGGCCAAAGCTCCCTTCATGGGGATGCAGCATAGCCAGGCGGAGATCGCCGCAATGCGCTCTGTCAAAAAAGCCCTCGATCCACTAGGCATATTAAACCCTGGTAAAATCTTTGAACCATTCGAAGTCTGGGATCATGAATTAGTCGACGTGCAACTTCCTTGGGATCACCGATAGGGTATCGCGCAGAAGCTGCCGTCTGCTGTCGTTTCGGGCAGAAGTGCAGAGACATCAGAGACTTCAGGTTGTGGGAGTGCCTGTAAGTGGCGCACTTTATTGGTAAAATGTAGATTGACAGAGGGGCTAAATTGGATGTGCTTCCGATCTTCATTTGGTATCGGGGCATAGCGCAGTCTGGCTAGCGCACCTGCTTTGGGAGCAGGGGGTCGGGGGTTCGAATCCCTCTGCCCCGACCAAAATGAATAAACTGCGAATATTGCCCACATTCATGCTTGGGCGGATGCGCAGCGAACTTAAGATGTGCCGATGCGGCCGATGATACAGAAACGCTTACCATTCATCCTTCTCTGGCTCGCGCTGTTCTCCGTTCGTATATTTGCAGCTTCGGATGCGCAGCAGCGTATCTTGGTTGAAGACGGGCGTTATGTGTATCCAGACGGCAGCGAGGTCATTTTATGGGGAGTGAATTTTCAACCTTCGATCGGGTGGGAATATGATCGTTTCGTGAAGGCTGGTTTGATCCCGCGGGGCAGCTTCGATGCGGCGAGTTATTTTAAGCTTGTTGACGCGGGCTTGGATGAAATTCAGCGGCTTGGGTGCGATGTGATTCGGGTGACTTTGTCGCCGCATGAGTTGGCCAATTTTGATGGCTCGCTGCGCGATACGCCAAATTTGCGCACGCTAGATTATTTGATGGCGCAGTGTCGGCAGCGCCGGATCTATTACTACTTCGCGTTTATCAACGAGCTCGGAGCGAATGATAAGAATGTGGCCGGGACTTTAATGGAGCATCCAGATGGTGGCCGGAAGATCGATTATTATAGTTGGCTGCTCGATCCTGATTTTATCCAGCGTTCACAGGTGTATATAGGCAACCTGCTAACGCATGAGAATCGCTATGATGGGATGCGAATGATCGATGATCCCGCATTTTGTATCGCGGAATTAGTCAATGAGCCGCATACGCCGAATGTGGATGATCTGGAGGCACCGTTCCATAAATACTATATACATTGGTTAAAGTCCAAGTCGCTGTCGGATGCGGCTGAAAATTTCCAGCTTTGGCGCAAGGAATATACGCTAGAGTATATCAATCAGATGTGTGATTTTCTCGAGCGGCTGGGGTGTCGGGCACCTGTCGCGTGGTCGCACAAGTGGTCGATGGCGATACGCCATAATGGAGGTGATGCCGAGTGGCTTGCTTCGCTCGCATCGAAGGTGCCTGCGGTGTGTTTTTCGACCTATCCGACTCAAGGCACTGTGTATAATTATGTGCGTGATGCTGAAAAGGATCTTCGCAAGTTGGGCATGGAGCACAATTCGTTGCCGTATTTGCAGGATGCCTATGAACAGCGTGATTTGCAGGGCTGGGCGAACGAAGCTGCGTTTCGCAATAAGGCCCATTATGTGTATGAGTGGGAGACACATGCCAATATGAGTTCCTACATGTATCCCGCGATGGCGAAATACTTTCGCGCGCAAGGAGCTCAGATTGCAACGATGTGGACCTACATCCTACCGGAGCTGTCCAATTACATTGCAGCGCAACACTTGTTGAATCTAAAATCCACGCCGGGGAAATCAGCCTCCTTTATTGCGGCCGGGGAAGTCTTCCGCAAGACGTCGCTCTATCAGCCTTATGCGACTACTGGGCGGGATGAGGATTACTCTCAAAACGTCGCATTGGATTTCAAAGAGCAAAGCTCCGCGTATGCGGATGATACAACACTGGTCTATTCTGGCGATATGCCGCGGCGCTATGTCGAGCAGTTGCTGACGCCAAAACGCTTGGATCGCGGCTTCGAGCGGATCCGAGGGGTGGGCGATTCGCCGCTAGTTCAATACGATGGCACGGGGCTGTATTTTGTGGATTTCAAGCCGTCTGGTGAAGTGCGGGTTGAGATTCTGCCGGATTGCGAATGGCTTCGTTCGCCGGTGACTGGGGGTAAGATGCTGGATGCGAACGGTGAAGTCCCTGTGAGTGATGACCCGCCTTATGCGAGTCCGCAGGAATACTATGCGATCGCTACTAAATATCAGAAGCAAGTGTCGAATCGTTATATCACTGACGTGGAGCATGTCATGACCCTTGCGGCCCCGAATTTACCGAGTAGTCCAAAGGTCTACCGCATCGAAGGTGCCGAGTTTCGCCCGGTTGAATTGCTCGGCTCCGCGCCGCTTCGTTTCATGGCCAAGCCTGGGAGCTACAGGATTCAATAAGCCTCTGCGCAGGTGCTTACGTTTAGCTTGCTAGCGAGCGGCCATATGACCCATTAGCAGGGATCTACCTAATCAAGGTCAGTGTGACGGTTCTGTCTCAGGTGGATTGACTCTAGTCGCCGGATTTTAGCGCAGTGATTGGCCCGCCCAATTTAAATGTTTAACATTTAAATTGACTCTTTAGTTGGTATATTCATTATGCTTACATTCGACTTTTTGATAGCTACTCCTCGAGAATGATGAACACTAAAGGAATGTTGCTGGGACTACTATGGCTAGTTTCTGGAAGTTTTATGTCTGCGGCATTGCAGCCGAATATCGTATTTATCTATGCGGATGATTTGGATGCCGATGAGCTGAATATCACGATGGATCGTGTGGAGACTTGGGCTTCGCCGCATGGAGCTCGTCGCGTGGCCGGCAAGGGGCGCAAGGCTGGAGTGCCAAAGGTGCTGACGCCACATATCGATTCATTGGCCGAGGAGGGCCTACTGTTTACCCGTTTTTATGTAAATGGCACGGTGTGCACTTCAAGTCGCTATTGCTTATTGACTGGACGCTATGCAACGCGAGGCATCGAGCTGCAAGAGGACTATCCAGTAGGCACGCATGCGACCTTGGAATGGCGCCCTGCGATTATGCGCGAAGAGACCAATTTGGCCAAGGAGCTACAAAAGCTGGGTTATCGTACGGGGATCATCGGGAAGTGGCATAACATGCCGGATAAGGTGCTGCCGAAGCGCAACAAAAAGGCGCATGAGCCCAATGCGACTTATGAGACGACCAAGAAATTTGAGAAATCCATTCGGGAATATTATGAGGCTGGGGTCGACTATTTGAGCGATGGCTATGGTTGGGATGTCGTTGATCGCATGGAGTGGGGAAACTCGATCGTAAATCTCGATTGGCAATGTGCAGGTGCATTGAAATTTATCGAAGAGAGTCAGGAACAGCCCTTCTTTCTCTATTGCGCGCTACCGGTTCCACATGGTCAGTATTACTTCAGCTATAATGATGTGACGTCCTACGATCAACGTGTGACTTCTGCAGGTGTTGTTGAAGAACCGATTGTAGTGCTGCCAACGGCGGAGGATGTGCTGCGCCGGACCAAGGCCGCAGGTATCCCTGAAAAGAATGCAATGGCGACGCGGATGGATGATTACGTTGGCGCGGTCTTGGATCAACTCGATGCGCTCGGTTTGCGTGAAAACACCATGGTTATTTTTACGAGCGATCACGGCAGCCGTGGTAAGAACAGTGTCTTTGAGGGCGGTGCAAAAGTGCCCATGATGGTGGCGTGGCCCCAGCACATTCAGCCGGGGGCGGAGAATGACAGCTTGATTGGCAATGTGGATATTGCGGCAAGCTTGATCGAAGTGGCGGGTGGCAGCGCGCCAGCGGATATGGTCCAGGATGGTCGCAGTTTTAGCTCGCAGATCTTTGGGCAGCCAGAGCCGAAGGACTGGCGCACACATATGTTGATCGAAGCGGGCAATTCGCGTGCGATTGTCACGCGGGATTGGAAGTATGTCGCCAACCGTGTGCCGCCGGAGATTGAGGCCAAGATGAAGGCGCGTCCAGGCGAGGTGTTTTGGACAGGGGTGGATCACCATAACTATCAGACCGAGGAGATGTATCCAGCCTATTGGGATGCGGATCAGCTTTATGATTTGAATAAGGATTTGTATGAGCAGCAGAACCTAGCCGGGAATCCGGAGTATCGTGCGCAGTTGGAGCGTATGCAGCAGGGCTTGGAAGGAATGGTCTCTGATCTGCCGCACACCTTTGGTGAGTTCGGAAGCTCCCAATAGGCAGAAAAGATGTTTAAGAAAATCATTCCTTCGTTCTTCGCATGCCTTGCCTGCGGCCTATCGGCAGCGGAGCAAATGAATGTGTTGCTGATTATTGCGGATGATCTGCGCCCTGAGTTGGGCTGCTACGGGGCGGAGTATATGGTAAC
>CALBPO010000179.1 GCA_937899295.1 uncultured Opitutia bacterium | reverse complement strand
CAGCAGCAGTGTTGTGTGCTGCTTGGAAGCGCACGGTACTGCTGTCGAGCACCTCAGGTACAGAGATCACTGCTAGCTCATGGCATTCGTTGTTGGCGATCGTGCCAAGCTGACCGATGATGTCGACCATGCGTGTGATAGCCTTATCTATCAATCCGACACTGCGTTTGACCATGTCGGGACTGTCGTGTCCATTTTTTAGTAGGTCGAGATAACCCACGACGACACCTAGCAGATTGTTCAAGTTATGCGTGATGCCCTTAGTAATCGCGCCGACGGCAGCGGCTTTGCGAGCATCACCGAGTCGCTCTTGTAAGCGTATGTTTTCGTGGAACATTTCTTGCAAGCGCAGTTGAGTGTGTATACGGGCAAGGGTTTCATCGAGATCGACGGGCTTGGTAATGTAGTCGACCGCGCCAGCATCAAGACCTTCGAGCTTTCCTTCCTTCGAGGCTTTGGCTGTTACGAATATGATGGGTATCGTCTCGGTCGCTGGGTTCGACTTAAGGCGTTGACAAACCTCAATGCCGTCCATTTCTGGCATCATGATGTCGAGTAAAATGAGGTCAGGATTTGCCTCCTCGACGATGTCTAAGCACTCGCGCCCATTGTAGGCCACACTGACGTCCATTCCATGGCGCTCAAGTTTTAGTTGAAGCAGCTTGATGTTGATCGGGTGGTCGTCGACAACGAGTATTCTAGGCTCTTGTTTTTTGCTCAAAATGGGCGCGGCTCGTAGCGAAATATTTTCTGATTTAAGCAGTGTTTTCTAATAAGAGGGGTTAGAATGACCCAAGATTCTAATTTTGGCAAAACAGAAAACGCGTGTTTCGTTCTGTGTGATTAATTTAGTTCTTTAAGCTTATCACCCCATGCATCAGTTTCTTCATCAATCACGGCAGTGCGGCTCATCATGTCGTGCCCCATTTGGCGGCGCTTGTTGAAAAACAGCGTGACCAGTGTGGCGATCATGCCGATGGGGAAAAAGAAATAGAGCGTGAGCGTTTTCAAACCACCTCGGACGATGCCCGCCATGATGGGGGGCTTACTAAGAGTAACTGTGCTTACGCTACGGATGCGGCAAATGCGTTTGCCCAGAGAACTGCCCGCAAAAAACGCCTCGCCCACAGAAAAGTAGAGCCAGAAGCAGAGCATTTGTAGCTCGTTGGCGATGGTGAGGGCTTCAGTGAGGTTTTTACCTGGTTCAGGAAAGGGTGCATCAATTGAAGTGGCTCGGTCGCCCCACCAGGTGACGAGTGCCTGTGTCCATTCCGATAATTCAGTGAATGCGGCGGGATGCGACTGTGGTAGGGCGATCTTCCAGATGATGATCGATGCAACTGCTGAGATAAGGATGAAGTCGAGTAAGAAGGCTAAGCCGCGCAGGCCGATGCCCGCTGGGGGCATGGGACCATCTTTACGAAAGACGGAGTCGAGTAGGTTACTCGCGCTGGGCGATGCAAGTTGCGGGTCTTCGTTCGGGAGTTTGCCCTGATCACGGGAAGGTCTGGGTCCAGGCGAACTCATTTGACTTTGGCGGCTTTGAAGGCGCGTAGCGTATTGTGCATGAGCATCGCGACCGTCATCGGGCCGACTCCGCCGGGCACGGGTGTGATATGAGAAGATTTTGGTGCGACCGCTTCGAATTCGACATCGCCGACTAGGCGGTAGCCGCGTTCTTTAGTAGCGTCTTCGACGCGATTGATGCCCACATCGATTACGGCGACGCCATCTTTGACCATGTCGCCCGTCACGAAATTGGCACGACCGATCGCGGCGATGAGCACATCGGCCTGTCGGGTGATACTGGGTAGATCGGTAGTGCGTGAGTGGCAAACTGTCACGGTCGCATTGCCGGGGAGTGCCTTACGCATCATGAGCAGTGCGGCGGGTTTACCTACAATCTGGCTACGGCCGAGCACAACGACGTGTTTGCCCTCGGTTTCTATCCCACTTCGTTCAATCAGTTCGACAATACCTGCTGGCGTGCAAGCCACGAAGCCGTCCTCGTCCTCTTGGCAAAGTTTGCCGATGTTTAAAGTGTTGAAGCCATCGACGTCCTTATCGGGCAGCACGCGGTTGAAGGTCTCCGTTTCGTCGATGTGCTTGGGCAGCGGCGCTTGGATCAGGATGCCGTTCACCTTATCGTCGGCATTAAGCCCGTCAATTTGGGCAAAGAGCTCTTCTTTGCTCACATCTTCAGCTAACAAATAAAGGCGGCTTTCGATGCCGATCCGTTCAGCTGCCTTTTCCTTTTTGCGGACATAAGAGACGGATGCGGGATCGTCGCCCACACGAATAAAGGCCACGACGGGCTTCTTTCCTGAGAGCTGCCCGACCTCTACGGCGAGTTCTTCAATTATGGATTCTGCGATAGCATTGCCGTCGATGAGTTTCATGTCCACAAACAACGCCAAGCCTTCCTAATTTGGCAACTCTAGAATTCCCGCTCCGCCTTAAGTTTGGCGCTTACGGTATCAGGATACCGGCGATAGCGGCACTGGAAAGATTTGCGAGGGTTCCTGCTAGCACCGCTTTGAGACCAAGACGAGCGATTTCCTGCCGACGACTTGGAACTAAGCTACCTAAGCCACCTAGTAAAATCGCGATCGAAGAGAAATTGGCAAATCCGCAGAGTGCAAAGGTGATGATTGCCTGCGAGCGAGTGCTGAGCGCTTCTTGGATGAGCCCGAATTCAACGAAGGCGACGAATTCATTGACCACCAGTTTTTGACCAATGAAAGATCCGCCATTTACGGCATTTTCCCAAGGGATACCGAGCAACCATGCGATCGGGCTGAACATCCAACCTAGGAGCATTTGTAGCGTTAAATTATCGTAGTCGAATAGTCCACCGATTAATCCGAGTAGGCCGTTGACTAGCGCGATCAATCCGATGAAGGCTAGGAGCATGGCTCCCACATTAAGCGCCAGCTTGAGCCCGTCAGAGGCACCGCCAGCCGCTGCATCAAAGACGTTGGCTGGTTTGTCTGCAGGATCCTCCTTTAGTTCGCTATTATCTGTGGTCTCGGTTTCCGGAATCAGAAGTTTGGCGAAAAGCAGCCCGGCAGGTGCGGCCATGAAGCAGGCCGCCAGCAAGAAACGCAGGTCGATCCCCATCGCGGCATAACCGGCTAGTACGCTGCCCGCAATCGAAGCCAATCCGCCAACCATGACTGCAAAAAATTCCGATTGTGTCATCCGCCCGAGATAGGGCTTAATTGCAAGTGGCGCCTCTGTTTGCCCGACAAAGATATTGGCAGTGGCGCTTAGCGACTCTGCACGGCTTGTACCCAAAAGTTTCCGAATGCCACCTCCGATGACCTGCACAATAAACGGCATTACCTTTATATAGTAGAGCACAGAAATTAGTGAGGAGAAGAAGATAATTACCGGTAGCACTTTAAATGCGAAGACGAAGCCTAGGCTCGCGGATGGATCACTAAGTCCTCCAAATACAAAACTAATTCCATCGTCTCCGTAGGCAATTACAGTGCTAACAATTATGGAGAGTTTCTCCAAGGCCATCTTGCCGATTGGGACGTAGAGTACAAGCAACCCGAATCCAAACTGAATCCCGATCGCTCCAATCACCGTGCGCCAGTTGATGTTTTTTCTCGAACTAGACAATAACCAGGCGATCGTGATCAGGGCGCAGTAACCGAATAGACTTGTTATCATATACATGTAGATTAAAGGGGCAGGCACCATTTGCAAGCCTTCGGATCCGCCCGTAATGGCTAGTTCTGGAGCGAGATGATAATCTGGCTATTAATCGCCTTGTAGCCCGCATGCATAATACAGAAACGCCCATTTCGTCGCCCCAAAAAAATGCAAAAAGGTACTTGCACAGGTAAGGCGACCCGCTACTTTCGCCGTCTTTCTCTAATTCCAGCGATCAATTCTCAATGCCAACAATTAATCAATTAGTCCGCAACCCTCGTGTTGTTCAAAAGGAAAAATCAAAGTCTCGTCACTTGGATAAGAACCCGTTCCGTCGTGGTGTCTGCGTTCAAGTCATGACTCGCACTCCTAAAAAGCCGAATTCTGCTATCCGTAAGGTGGCCAAGGTTCGCCTGACTAATGGGCACGAAATCATCGCTTACATCCCTGATGAAGGCCACAATCTGCAAGAGCATAGTATTGTGCTCGTGCGTGGCGGTCGTGTTAAAGACCTTCCAGGTGTCCGTTATCACATTGTTCGTGGCACACTTGACTGCGTGGGTGTTGAGAAACGTCGCCGCAGTCGCTCTAAATATGGCGTAAAACGTCCTAAGGACGCTTCTTAAGCGAACGACTTAATCTTTATTTCTAATTCTTACTCACTATGTCACGTCGTCGCCAAGCTGTTAAACGCCCTCTCATACCAGATCCTCGCTACAACAGCACTCTGGTTGCCAATCTTGTAAACATGATTATGGAACGCGGTAAGCGCACCGTGGCTCAGAAGATCGTTTATACTGCGTTTGAACGCGTAAGCGAAAAGTTAGAAAAGGGCGATCCAGTCGACCTTATTATGGGAGCGCTTGAAAACTCGCGTCCCAAGCTTGAAGTGAAGAGCCGCCGCGTCGGTGGCGCCACTTATCAGGTGCCCGTTGAAATTTCTTTCGAACGCCAGCAAGCCCTCGCTTTCCGCTGGATGGTCAACGCCGCTCGTAGCCGTAAGGGTGTTCCCATGAACGAAGCCTTGGCCGACGAAATCGTCGATGCCTACAATAACACAGGTGGAGTTGTGAAGAAAAAAGAAGAAGTTCACCGCATGGCTCAAGCCAACCGTGCTTTCGCGCACCTGCGCTGGTAATTTCTTACTTGCACCGGCAGTCCTCGGACGCGCCGCCCCTCGTTCTTTTCCAGTCGTATCTCTTTTATGTCCGCTAATCATAGTATTGCGTCAGCTAACTCACCGAAACGTAAGTTCCCCTTGGAGCATACGCGAAATATCGGTATAGCTGCTCACATCGACGCGGGAAAGACGACAACGACGGAAAGAATTCTATTTTACGCAGGTGTCGTCCACAAGATGGGTGAGGTCCACGAAGGTAGCGCAGTTACCGACTGGATGGATCAAGAACGCGAGCGTGGTATTACTATTACCTCCGCAGCGATCTCATGTAACTGGACCAATCAAGATGGTCCTTACGCCGAGATCTGTAACCAGATCAATATCATCGACACTCCAGGCCACGTAGATTTCACCGCCGAAGTCGAACGCTCGCTTCGTGTCTTAGATGGTACCATTGGTGTTTTTTGCGCCGTCGCTGGTGTGCAGCCACAGTCTGAGACTGTTTGGCGACAGATGACTAAATACAATGTCCCGCGCATCGCTTTTGTTAATAAGATGGATCGCGTGGGTGCGGATTATTTCGCCGCCATTGAGTCCATGCGCGAGCGCCTCGGTGCGAATGCGCACCCCATCTTTCTACCTATCGGCTCCGAAGAAGACTTTATCGGGCTCATCGACCTCACTACGATGGAAGCTCGGATTTACGATACGGCTGACTCCAGTGGCATGACCTTTGAGATGCAGGCCATCCCCGCCGGCCTAGTCGACCAAGCCAACGAATATCGCGAAAAGCTAATTGAAGCCCTTGCCGACTTTGATGAAGCGCTGGCTGAGAAATACCTCGAAGGCGAAGAACTGACAGCCGACGATATCCGCGCCGCCATCCGTGAGGCGACTATTTCCCTAGGCTTTTGTGGCGTTATTCCGGGTAGTGCCTTTAAGAATAAGGGTGTTCAAGCCGTTCTTGAATCCGTGGTTAATTACCTCCCAAGCCCACTCGACCTGCCTCCGATGAAGGGTGAGACCGAGCAAGGCCGTGATGTTGAAGTCGCCCCTGACGACAATGCCAAGTTCGCGGGCCTTGCCTTTAAGCTGATGAACGATGGCTACGTTGGTAAGCTCGTCTTTGTCCGCGTTTACTCGGGCAACCTAGCCAAAGGAAGCGCACTTTATAACCCACGCACAGGCAAGACCGAGCGCATTTCTCGTCTTCTTATCATGAAGGCCGACTCCCGCGAAGACATCGACGTCGCCTATTCTGGTGATATCTGCGCGATCGTTGGCGCGCGTGATGTTGTCACTGGCGACACACTTTGCACCAAGGGCTTCGATGTTCGCTTGGAACCACCCACCTTCCCCGAGCCAGTTATCTCGATGTCGATCGAGCCCAAGACCACCGCCGACCAAGAAAAAATGGCGACCGGTCTGCAGCGCCTCTCTGAAGAGGACCCTACCTTCGTCGTCAGTTCCGACGAAGAGACTGGGCAGACAATCATTGCTGGCATGGGTGAGCTGCACCTTGAAATCATTAAAGACCGCCTCTTCCGTGAGTTTAAAGTCGGTGCGGAAGCCGGTCGCCCCCAGATCGCTTACCGCGAAACGGTTTCTGTCAATTCCGAAGGGGAGGGTAAATTCGTTCGCCAAACTGGAGGCAGCGGTCAATACGGCCACGCACGCATTAAGCTCGAGCCTCTCGAACGTGGTGCAGGCATCGAAATCTTCGATAAGACAGTGGGTGGTGTTATCCCAAAAGAATTTATCCAGCCCGCCCTTGAAGGCATCCGTGAAGCTGCCAACAACGGTGCTGTTTGTGGCTACCCAGTAGTTGATTTTAAAGTCACCCTTTTCGACGGCTCCTTCCACGATGTGGATTCCTCTGAAATGTCCTTCAAGATGGCCGGTATCTACGCTTTCCGTGACGCCATGGAAAAAGCCAGCCCACAATTGCTTGAGCCCATGATGAAAGTCGAAGTTGAAACGCCCGATGAATATCAAGGCGACATCATGGGCGATCTCAATCGCCGCCGCGGCCAGATACAAAACGTCTCTGGTAAAACCGCCTTCGTTTCAATTTCTGCGATGGTGCCCCTGCAAGAAATGTTCGGCTATGCGACCATCGTTCGCTCACTCAGTAAGGGCCGCGCCTCCTACAGTATGGAGCCCGAATCCTTCGAACCAGTCCCGCAAATCGTCCTCAACAGCATCTTAGAAACCTCTACGAGAGGTCGTTATTAATAAGAGCACATAAGACAGGGTTTAGAAATAAACTCTTAAAATTTAATCGCTCTCCTTCTCACATCAAATAACCAACAACTTTCAATCAACAACAATCAACCAAACACATAAATTATGAGCACACCACGTATCCGTATTCGCCTAAAAGGCTTTGATTATCGCGTTATCGACCAGTCCGCAGCGGACATTGTCGAGACTGCAAAACGCTCCGGCGCACGCGTCGCTGGCCCAGTCCCGCTTCCGACTAATATCGAGAAGTTCACAGTGAATCGTTCCGTCCACGTTAACAAAAAATCGATGGACCAGTTTGAAGTTCGCACGCACAAACGCCTCATCGACATCGTCGAGCCAACTGCCGCGACAGTCGACGAGCTCAAAAAGCTCAACCTGCCCGCAGGTGTCGACATTTCGATTAACGTCTAGATTATTTCTCAAGCTCCGCAGCCCAAAAAGCTGCGGGGCTTTTTTTATCCTAAATACATATAGAATGTTCTAGGAAGAAATCCTCCTGTGCATATAAAAAAGCAGCCATAAAAAATGTGCTTAGAGTCCCGCTTCCACTTTTAAAAAGCCCGTAATACGCCGCTATGTGAGCCCTTGCTGTCGTCTCAAAAAGCTCTGAATTTCGACAAGGCGAGTGATGGGATCTTTGGCTTTCAGTCTAGGGAAGCGAGTGCCAGATTTCAGGAATTCGCCGTTTTTGACGGGTTGGGCAAGTTTGCAGATTAAGCGGTCGCCTTCGGTCTCGACACGGCGGACGCCTGCTAATTCGGCGAGCACGCGAATATGACTGACATTGATGAGGGCTTTGGTGGCGAGGGGTAATTTGCCGAATCGGTCGGCTAATTCTTCGGCGATATCCTCTACTTCAGCACTTTTTTCGGTGAGGGCTAGGCGGCGGTAGAAGTCGATCCGTAGACGCGGTTCGGCAATATAGTCAGTGGGGAGAGCGGCCTCGATTAGCTCGCCTTTTTGTTTGCCGTATTCGGCATCCTTAATCGCGGCAAAGCTGAAGGTACCGCTAGTATTACGGGCGCGACGTCCACCCTCACCGGAGGTGATGAAGTCGAGCTTAACCTCGGCACGAATACGGTCGGCGCCTGGCTCTCCCTTTAGTCGGGCGACACTTTGTTTAAGTAATTGGCAATACAGCTCAAAGCCAATCCCTGCGATGTGACCACTTTGTTCCGAGCCGAGTAGATTGCCTGCGCCGCGCAACTCAAGGTCGCGCATCGCTATGCGGAAACCAGCTCCCAGTTGGTTGTGTTGTTTGAGTGCATTCAATCGTTTCTGTGCTTGGTCAACGAGTGCAGCATGGCGGTGGAGCAATAGGTAAGCGTAGGCTTGCCGTTTAAAGCGTCCGACTCGTCCACGTATCTGATAGAGCTGAGCGAGACCGAATCGGTCGGCACCTTCAATGATCAAGGTATTGCAGTTCGGGATGTCGATACCCGATTCGATAATGGTGGTGCAGACTAGGACATCGGATTGACCCGCGACGAATTCCGTCATGACTTTTTCGAGCGCACCTTCCGTCATCTGCCCATGCCCGATAACGACTTTGAGCTTTGGGTGCATCGCCTCGATCTTGGCTGCGACGCCTTGAATACTATCGACCCGATTGTGTAGGTAGAAGACTTGGCCTCCACGGTCTGTCTCGGCTTGAATTGCGCTTCGGATCAAATTTTCATCGTAGCTTCTAACGATGGTCTCTATCGGACGGCGATTGACGGGTGGGGTCTCGATCACGCTCATGGCACGCGCTCCCGCCATGGCGAGATAGAGGGTGCGTGGAATCGGTGTGGCGCTGAGAGTGAGGATATCGACGCCGGTGCGCAGTTGCTTGATGCGTTCCTTTTGCTTCACCCCAAAGCGTTGCTCTTCGTCGACTACAAGCAGGCCGAGGTCTTGAAAGTGGACGTCCTTACTGAGTAGGCGGTGGGTACCAATTACAATGTCGATCTTTCCGGCTGCGAGCTGCGCAAGGCTCTCTTTGTTTTGTGCGGGGCTGCGGAAGCGGCTGACCATGTCGACAATGATCGGGTATTGCGCCATGCGCTCGCGGAAGGTGTTGAAGTGCTGCTGACAGAGCACGGTGGTGGGCACAAGAATGGCGACCTGTTTGCCTGCGAGTATGGCCTTGAGTGCGGCGCGAATGGCGACCTCGGTCTTGCCGAATCCGACGTCGCCACAGATTAGACGATCCATCGATTGCCTGCTCTCCATGTCTTGCTTGCAGGCTTGGATCGCACTCAACTGGTCGGGCGTCTCTTTGAAGGGAAAGGCGGACTCGAAGTCTCTCTGCCAAGGGTGATCGGGTGGGAAGGCGAAACCGCCAGCTTTAGTGCGACGGGCATGGAGCTGGAGCATCTCGGCAGCGTAGTCAAGGGTAGCACGTTCGGCGGCGGCACGGGTTTTATCCCAAGACGCGCCGCCGACCTTGCCGAGCTTTGGCTGCGACTTGTTCAGGCCGACGTAGCGAGTGAGTAAATGGGACTCCTGCAGGGGGACGTGAATCGTCATCTGCTCAGCGAACTCGACGGAGATGACCTCTTTGGTGCCGCCTTGAATTTCCAGTTGGGTAAGGCCTCGAAAGAGGCAGACACCGTGTTGTAAATGGACAAGTGAATCGCCGTCCACTAGCTCAGTGAAGTCGAGCAGCTGATCCACTTGCGAATAAGTTTTGCGGGCTCGGTTTTCGCGGCGGCTTACCTTGCGGTTTCGACTACCGAAGTATTCCGTGTTGGCGATTAAGACAAAACCTTGTTTTGTGTTCGAGTGAAGAGGGAGAGTGGCGAGTGAAATTTTTGAGCTAGCGCGTAGAATAAATCCGCCCGATACCGTGCCTTCGACAAAATTGGGCTTGATCCGTGCGGTCAATGGATTGTCGGCAAGCAGTTCTTTGATGCGCTTTTGCTCGCTCTCGCCTGCGGTAGCGAAAGTAATTTCGAGTCCTTCTTTTATCCAATCGGCGAGTTGTTCTTCAAACTTGAAACGAGCACTCTGCTCGGACTCAAATCGGTCGTATCCGATCTGCGCATGTTTGGTGTGGAAACGGTAGTTAGTTACCGGTTCGGACAGAATCTCGATGCGCTCGGCTTTAAGAAAGAGTTCAGGATCTGTATCCAGTTCGCAAAGAGAAGTGAGTGTGTCGATATTCTTGCGATGAGCGAGCGCTTGATGAAACGAGCGTAGGCGACCACTGGTCGTTTTGATATTTTCAAACCTGTAGGGATGCTCGCGCACGAGTGTGGCGGGATCGTCGAGTATCCATTGTAGATTGCTTTCGGGCAGGTAACCTAGGAGGGCGCCTTCGGTCGAGTGAATGGAGTCAGCACTCTCGGCGGCCGCTATCTGAATTTCGTCGACTTCTTCATGCGTGCGCTGGGTGGTGGGGTCGAAACGCCGAATGCTCTCAATCTCGTCGCCAAAGAAATCAATGCGATAGGGTTCGTGCGCATCGTAGGGGTAGAGGTCGATCAGGCCACCACGGGTGGCGATCTGGCCAGGCTCCTCACAGAGGGCTTCGGAGTCGTAATCGAGATCGCTTGTGAGGGTGTCGATTAATTCGGAAAAGGAGTGTGACTGGCCAACCCTAAGGGTGAGGCGCTGCTGCGCAAAGGTCACTTTGTCAGGGCAGGCACCCAATAGGGCTTCGGGAGTGGCGATGAGCAGTCGTTTACCTGCTGGATTAGCGAGGAGTGCGCTCAGCACAGTGAGACGGTCGCAGATACGGTCGGCACGGCGCTGTGCGTCGATATCGGGCGGAGGGTCTTCAGGAAAGTAAAGGACTTGAAGGGACGTTTTGGCTCTAGCCCAGAGGGCGTAGGTATCGAGTTCGGTGGCGAGCTCTTGCGCGCGGCGCGGTTCGGCGACGAGGGCGACGGTAATTTCTGTGTCGTTGCTTTGTGCGAGTGAGTAGAGCAGTGGCGCGCGCGCCTCCATGCATACGCCGTGGTAGAGCGTGTCTTTGACGGAGGAAGGTTTTTGTTTTTTGGGCACAGGTATTTAATTTGTAGCGCGCACGCTTACGCGCACGCTAAGCTATACGAGATTTTCCAAGGCGGCCTGAGCTGCCTTGGCTTCGGCGGCTTTTTTCGAGCTTCCTGTGCCGCGACCTAGCTCCTTGCCACTTAGAGATACAGCGGCGGTGTAGGTGCGTTCGTGGTCGGCGCCCTCAGCTGGGAGTTCTGCGTAGCTAGGCACTTCACCTTTGCGATTTTTTTGTGACCACTCTTGGAGCTTACCTTTCGGGTTTTGACTGCCGGTAGTCAGCACGATGGCTTCAATTTGCTTGCCGAATAGATGCATGATGGTCTCGCGTGCTGCCTTGATACCGCCGTCTAGGTAGATGGCACCGATAAGGGCTTCTAGTGCGTCTTCGAGCATGGCCTTGCTTGGCTCGGGGTGGTGCTGGCGCTGGGCTTCGCCGACCTCGAGATATTCGCCGAGGCCTTTTGCGGTCGCGGCGCGAGCGAGGGACTTGCCATTCACGATACTGGCACGGCAACGGTCGAGCGCGCCTTCGTCGGCCTCGGGAAATTTTGCATACAGGCTTTCTGCGATGATGAGGTCGAGCACGGCGTCGCCTAGGAATTCGAGGCGTTGGTTATCGCCACCAACCCGATCGCAGCTAGAGTGGGTGAGGGCGAGCTTGAGCAGGGATTCATCCTGAAAATTGTGTTGAGTGATAGGTTCGTATGGCATTTTGGTGAAAAAGTTGAGCTAATTGGGTTTACGGCTTGCCCAAAGGTAGAGGGCACGATTATGGCTTGTATTAGTTTATTTTAGACTGGCTGCAAATGCCAGAATCGTATTTCGCACTCATTTATTTTACATACCTTGCCGAACGAAACAACGCCCGCGTCGAAGACTAAGATTTTTGTCCTAGATACCAATGTTCTCCTGCACGATCCGCAGTGCCTGCATAAGTTCGAGGAAAATACACTCGCGATACCCGTCGAAGTCCTCGAAGAGCTCGATGGCAAGAAGTCTGCTCCCGGCGAGCTGGGCTTTTCTGCGCGAAAAATACATCGTGACCTCCGAGCACTCTTCGATGAGGGCTTAGAATCGCCGCCCGAGCTGAATGGTAAAGGTAGCTCTGCTCTAAGCCGCGACTTACCGAATGGTGGCCGCCTCGTGGTGGTGATCAACGACTACATGGTAAGCGGCGATTCGGATAATGAGGGTTTGAATCGGCTGAAGGCGACCTTGGTCGATATGGAGAAGATGGACAGCCGTATTCTGGCCTCAGTTTTTTTTCTAAAGGAGGTCTGTCCCGAGAGTCGAGTGATTCTAGTAACGAAGGACGCCAATATGGCGCTCAAGGGTATCGCGCTAGGTCTCGAAGTAGAGGACTACATGAACGATAAAGTGACCTCTGCCAAACTTGGAGGCGGTTGTAAAACGATTGAGGTCAGCGACGAAGATTATGAGCGCTTCCTCGAGGAGCACGGCGTGGACCTTCTGCCCGAACAGACGAGCCATCTATTTATTAACGAATACATCTTTCTCAGCAATGGGGAGTTTAGCCAGCCTGCGCGCTACCGTGGCGATGGGCAGATTGATAGTTTGATACTTGGCTCAGATGTGGGTGTGAAGATACCGAAAGGCATACGAATCCATCCGCTCAATTCCGAGCAACGTATGCTCATGGATGCGCTCTTGGATGAAGACATTAAGCTGATTACTTGTAGTGGGAAAGCGGGTACGGGTAAAACACTCGTTTCAATTGCTATGGCGCTCTTCCAGACGATCGGTGAGGACAACCTCTATGAGCGTGTTTTTATTACACGTCCACTGGTGCATATCGGTAAAGATACAGGCGCGCTGCCTGGGACCTTAGACGAGAAAATGGCGCCCTATATTGCACCTTTTTTTGATAACCTTGAAGTGCTCTTTAGTAACCGTAAAGTGGTCAAACAAATGGATGCGCATGAGGACGACAAAGTCAGCCGAATCACTTCGACACGCAAGCGCAAGAAGGCGATGGCTAAGCTAGCCAAGCAGCCGAGCCAAGGTGATGAAGACGAGGACGAAAGTAAGCCGCGTAAGCCTTTCCAGTTTCTCTTCGACTACGGTATGGTCGAGGTCGAAGCGATGACCTTTATCCGTGGGCGTTCGCTTTCGAACACAATTTTCATTATCGATGAAGCGCAAAATTTGACCCCGCACGAAGCGAAGACAGTGGTCAGCCGGATGGCTGAAGGCTCGAAGGTGATCCTATTGGGCGATCCCTATCAGGTGGACAGCATGTTTCTCGATGCCTGGTCGAACGGGCTGGTGCATACTGCACAACGGCTCAAGGGTACGGACATAACCGCACACTTGGAACTGACGACCGGGGTGCGCTCTGAGCTAGCGGATTTGGCAGCAGACTTGTTGTAGGAACAGAGTATCGAGCTCCTGCATCAGTAAGGCAGCGGATACTTAGCCGCAAGTTCAGCGATGCGTTCTTTGACTCTTTCGAGCGTGCCGTCTAGGTCGTCGGTGTCGATGGCTTTGAGCACGCTATCGATGCAGTCGGCGATGATCACCATATCCTCCTCGACGAAGCCTCGGCTAGTCACGGCGGGTGTGCCGAGGCGTATGCCCGATGCTTTGAAGGGAGAACGTGTCTCGAAGGGGACTGTATTTTTATTACAAGTAATATGAGCTAAATCGAGCGTCTCTTGAGCGACCTTTGCGGTGAGCTCAGGTAGGTTTGCCCGAAGATCGACGAGAAATAGATGATTATCTGAGCCTCCAGAAATCAGCATGTAGCCACGCTCCATCATGGCAGCGGCGAGAGCTTTTGAGTTAGCCACAACTTGGGCTGCGTAGGCCTTGAAACTAGGCTTAAGGCACTCGCCGAAGCAAATGGCCTTGGCCGCGATGACATGCATCAGTGGGCCACCTTGACCGCCGGGGAACATGGCTGAGTCGATTGCTTTGGCATGCTCTGCCTTGCAAAGTATGAGACCGCCGCGTGGACCGCGAAGTGTCTTGTGCGTGGTCGTAGTGACAAAGTCGGCGTGGGGCACGGGCGAGGGGTGCATACCGCCAGCGACGAGTCCTGAGATGTGAGCAATATCGGCAAAAAGATAGGCGCCGACGGAACGGGCGATCTCACCCATGCGTTCGAAGTCTATGATGCGAGAATAGGCGGATGCGCCTACGGTGATCATCTTTGGCTTTTCTTTCTCGGCGACAGCAGCGAGTTCGTCGTAGTCGATCAGACCAGTGTCTTCACGGACGCCGTATTGGACGAATTCATAGAGCTTCCCCGAAAAATTGACTGGGTTGCCGTGCGTGAGGTGACCACCGTGGGCAAGATTCATGCCGAGCACTTTGTCGCCGGGCTGTAGCACGGAAGTATAAACTGCAAAATTTGCTTGTGAACCAGAGTGTGGTTGCACATTCGCATGATCAGCGCCGAAGAGCTCTTTAGCACGTGCGATGGCCAGGTCTTCGACCACATCAACATGCTCGCATCCGCCATACCATCGTTTGCGGGGGTAGCCTTCGGCATACTTGTTTGTGAGCACGCTGCCCTGCGCTTCCATCACGGCCGGATAAGTAAAATTTTCGGACGCGATCAGTTCGATGTGGTTCTCTTGGCGCAGGCGCTCAGCTGCTATGGCGGTGGCGATCTCAGGATCGATCTCAGAGACCGTGCTAGCGTTGAGGGCGGGACTGGATGTGACGGTGGTCATATTATGATTAATGCGTGAATTAGAATTAATAACTTTTGCCGAAAAGGCTAGTTTAGAAAGGCCAGATCCAATCGCGAACAGAGCGGGCATTTTTTTCGCTTATTTCTTCGGCCGCTGGAGATTCAGAAATATTTTCAGCAGCCGTTTCAACGGTGGATTCTTCGGTGGCCTTATCTAGTTTTAGCGCTTGCGAGGACTCTGTCTCGATTTCGCTTTCGCTAATTGGCTCTTTAGGGGGTTTTTCGCTCCAGAAAGGCCACCACCATGGGGCTGTCTCATCAGCTTCTTCAAATTCCTGCTCGAGCATGGCATTGGCTGATGCGGCGGCTTCATCTTCACCAAAAGGCCATACCCAGCGAGAGAAAGTGCGCCCCCAGCCTGCGGCTTCTTGTTGGACGGGGTCGATGCCCGCGGCTTCTGCGAGATTAACGATTTGTAGGGCGACTTGTTCGCGGCCTTTCAAGTGTTCGGCCAGTTTTGAGCTGTCTGCCGGCGCGGCAGCATGGGTGCGAGTGGGCACGCCATCAAGTGGCCGGCCAGGGCGATATTCGTAGATCACGAAGCCGCGACCGATCGGGCTGAGGATTTTGCGCATCCCGTCATCCCAGCGCATGAATAGGTCTTGCCCCTGCATCCGCCAGTCGCCTTCGAGGCCGCTATCGAGGGTGGTACTGAGCCCACCGAAGCGAGAGAGCGCGATACGTTCAAAACGATTTTCGGAGAGTTTTACGATCCAATCGCCACGGTAAAAGGCGCGGGCGTTTTTACGGCTAGAAAAGGCGATACCGCCCGTATTGATCTCGCGTTCTGCCTGGTATTTGGTCGCCCATGAGCTGGGCACTCTATCCTCTACTATGCGAGCGGCGGGTCGCATGATTGTCTCATCATCTTCGATGATGAGACCCGGCTCTACCATCTTGTAAATAAATTCGCGCTTGTTAGGGCGGAGAATCGAATAGTGTCCGCTGTCCCAAGTGATGTGTAACTCACTGCCTTGTTTGGCCCAAGATCCGCGAAGGCCGTCTTCACCACCAGCGGTCGTCGCGGCGGAGCGGTCGGACTCGACGAATATATATTTTGCGTTCGTGCCATCTTCGCCGATTTTCCAGACCCCAAGAAAGCCTTTGGCTTGATTGAGCTCAGAGGCGACCTTGCTTGCTTTAGTGGGGGGCTTCGCCCACTGACCAATTATTTCGGCGGGCACTTGCTGTGCTTTGGTCACGTAATGCTCTCTGCCGCCTGCGTCGATATAGGTGATGGCGAAGCCAAGGCTGTCGCCCTCAATTCGGTGCTGGTTGCCATCTGCCCAAGTAAGAGTGGCAGTATCACCTTCACTTGTCCAAGTGCCTGAATAGACGGTGCGGTCGGTATTATCGCCCCAGAAGTAGGAAGCCCGATTCTGGCTTTTAACCATTATGATAAGCGCGCCTTTTTCCGTTGTATCGATCTGCCAAGTGCCTCGGAAAAGTTCGTCTTTACTCTGCGCGTGGACGCCTAGACCCAGGAAGCTTGAGATCGCGAGACCGCAGAAAGGTAAGGTCTTAGAGCGAAAAAAGCGGATGGATCTCTGCATGGAGAATATAATCATACTAAGTGCCTATTTTTCGCAGTCACAACAGGCAAGAATTAATCGTGGGGCTTTTGTGCGGAGGCTGTGTGGACGCTTCGTATTGGCGACGGAGGCTTCATTCATTAAGACCGTAGTTTTGGGTCACTCTGCAAAGTTCTTTCCAATTGTAGTGAGACCGCTTCAAATTAGTCTCGTTTTCCAATCCGCGAGAAATCCAGTAGGCTACGACTAATCCGTCCGCTTTCAAGCACGGCGCGGTCGGTATATGGATCGGGGTCGGAGACAAAGCCGTCCGAGTAGCGGAAGCTGAACTTGCCCGGGCGGGTTTCGGCAAATAAGCTGCCAAGTTGTAGTTTGGCAGGGAAGGTGTCGATGATAGGTGTGTCAGATGCCGTTCCGACCGGGAAGTTAACATTGACCACAGTGCCAAGGTGCATTTCCGGCACTGCTAGGGTTTCGACTGCCATTCGCGTGGCGTGGGCAGCGGCTGCTGTGAGGGAAGTATTGAAATCACCGTCAGTTTGCCCCTTGGCATCGCGGATCTTCTCGAAAAGGTGATTGGGCACACATTTGCTGAAGGCCATGGCCGGCAGATCCCAGAGCACGCCCTCAATCGCGCCGGCCACTGTGCCAGAGCTAAGTATGAGCGATTCGGTGGTGTTAAAACCAATATTGATACCGGAAAGCACGATATCTGGCTTTTCTGGAAGCAAGTTCCCGAGGGCGATATTGACACAATCTGTCGGCGTGCCACTGATCGCCCAAGCTTCGACGCCATCAGGGAAATGTGACGAGCTGTGGATCGCTTCGAGCTCGCCATGCCTTGTCATACTACGACCCGTCCAGCTTTGCTCCGCGGCAGGCGCAGCGACGGAAACACGAAATTGGGGCAGAAGCGCCTCTACCAATCGGTGTAGAAAGGCGGATTCAATGCCGTCGTCGTTGGTGACCAATGCGTGCGCTTTCATAGTTTAAGCGCTAAATAACGCTTGATTTCATTAAAATTAGAAAAATTAATTTTTTCACTACTTTGTTGGTGGTTTAAGGACCTCGGCAGGTGCCTCGCTTATCCGATTGCGCAGATCATCACTCAGCTCGGCAGACTGCAGTTCGCCACCCTTGTCAAGTTTGGCTAAGATCGTCGTCATGTGGCCTTTACCTGCTTGAGTGCGGCTGCCATCCTTGTTGTGGCGAAAAATGCGAAACTGGTAGTCGATCGCTCGATCTTTGACCGATTTAACGGCTAGGTGGATGTCAATCGTGTCACCGAATCTGAGTGGAGCGGAGAATTTGCATTCGGCTCGCGCCCGGGGCCATCCGACTAGCTCGTCTGGCTTGGTGCGGATCAAGTCCACTCCTGCCGCCTCGAAGAAGTCGCGCTCCGCCGTCTCCATATATTTAAAAAAATTAGAAAAATGGACAAGTCCCGCCATGTCGGTCTCGGAAAACTCGATTCGGCGCGTAGAAGTGTGTTCGTATGGCATAACTCAGATATGACAAAGCACCGGCCATTGGCAATACGAGGCTTTGGTTTTTTACTGATAATATCCAGCCCCCCTGCAGGGTAAGTTAGTGCTGGTAGCGAGCAAGTAGCAACTCGCTAGGGGTAGTAATTATACAACTTATTTTTTATAACTTGAATAAACAAGCAGCACCCATCCGATCATGAGGCATAGCCCACCGAGCGGTGTAATCGGGCCGAGCCATTTTGGCCCATCTAGTGCCAGTCCGTAAAGTGAGCCTGAGAATAGTAAGCTGCCGACCAGGAAGCATGGGCCAGTCATTTTGGGTATGGACTGAGGTCCCGGGATCATTGACAGCAGTATGAGAGCTAGCGCGTGCCACATTTGGTAACGCACAGCAGTTTCCCAGGTTTGAATCGAATCGTGCGCGCTTAGTGTTTCTCTTAGGGCATGCGCGCCGAATGCGCCGAATAACACTGCGCAAAGCGCTAGCATTGAGCCCAGAAGTCTGTATCTATGGGTAATAGGCATAAAAATGGTATTAAACTAAACCTTAGATACGGGTTTTAACTTACAATCTGACTACGAAACTAGTACTCGTGATAGTTGCAATTCCCTGCGCGGTCACATTAGTTTTTCGTAAAGTCCGGGTCACGAACCTCCCAGACCCCGACTTGCAGCAGTAAATTCAGACCATCACAGTCAGTAGTTGACCTTGGAAAATAACAATACAAACAACAACAGCTTAAGATATGAAAAACAAAATAGCTATCGCAACTGCATTCTTTGCAGCATCTTGCCTCTCCTTCGCGGAGATAGCATTAACTGATAGTCTCTCAGTTGAAGGTTTCGTTGATATGTCTTACTCGCGCACTCAAGATGATAGAGCTGCAGCCAATCAAACTGAAAACGGCCACAACCTCGATCAAGTTGAAATTACCTTTTTGTTGGATTCCGATGTACTTACTGCTCAGATAGACCTTCAGTGGGAAGATGGAACAGGCTATTCTGTCGATCAAGCTTTCACTTCCTACTCTCCAAGTAATGGCATTGTAATCACAGTTGGTCGTTATGACTCTATGCTAGGATTTGAGGCTTCCGAGCCGACTGGTCTCTTCCAGTATTCAGGTGCTTACAGTAGCGACACGGAGACATTCATAGATAATGACGTCACATACAGTGACATTATTACTCCAGAGACTAATAATGGTGTTAAGCTTTCCTATGAGACCGACACTGACTTCTTGGCTATCTCCTTGCAAGATGGAGCTTTCTTTGGAGACGGTCGTCTTGGCAGTGATATTGACAGTGATTCGTTAGCAGATCTCGTAGCACAGTTGACAGGCAGTGTAGCTCCAGAATTAAGCGCTTATGCTATTGAGGCAGCTTATGCTAAAGATCTGGGTAACGGATTTAATGCGCTCCTTGGCGCGGTCTTCGAGACTACAGAAGTTGGAAACGGTGCTAATGACTTCGAAATTGAATCAACTGCAATCAATGCCTTCGTTACCTATGAAACAGGTGCTTGGTTGTTTGTTGGTGAATACAACATGACAACTCACGATATTTCCACTGCCGATGAACGTGAGATCGATAGTTTCCTTGTAATGGCTAATTGTAGCTATTCCGACCGAGCATCGATTACGGGTCGTGTCTCGCATGTAGATGTTGATAGCTTCCTTGATGCGACTAAGTTCACTCTCGCTCACAATTATGCTTTTACAAAAAATCTGATGCTAGTTACTGAAATCAGTGCTATTGACTATGAATTTGCAGGTGGTGCCGATGGTGAGACACTTGAAGGTGCGCTTGAACTGCTCTTCACTTTTTGATGAGGCCTTGCCTAATTAGAAAGCAAATTACATTTTCTTAAGTCCTCTGTTTCGCCAGAAAGCTATTTGTGTGTTTTGGAGCGCGCTTTTTTTGGTCATAGCGTCAGCGAGGTGACGGCAGTCACGACTTGGTCAGCGATATTAAATGAGCTTGCCTGTTTTTGGGACTATCGACGCACTGAACATTGATGACGGATGATACGAATCGTAAAGAAAAGACCCTGCTCGATTGGGCGCTTCGTCTTTGCCCAGATTCGCCGCGCAAGCGGATCAAAGAATGGATCGCGGCGGGTCGTTTCTGCCTAGACGGGCGTGTCGTGACGAAAGCGGGTATGCGATTGGCAGATCCTGGTGACTCACTGGCGATGGGTAAGCCTGAGAAGTCCGCAGTGGCCTGGGGGCACCGCAAGCGGATTCATCCCAAGCTGGTATTGATCTATTTAGACAGCGATCTTGCCATCGTCGATAAAGAGGCAGGCCTCTTGTCAGTGCCGACCGAGAATCAATCGAAGATTTCGGCACTCGAAGTGTTGAGTAACTATTTGAACGACGCGCGTGGTGAGGCCACCCGTCGTAGTTTTTTTGGCACGGCAGATCCGGTCAAGACGCTCCCTGTGCATCGGCTAGATCAATATACGAGCGGACTACTCTGCATCGCGCTGAACGACAACGCGAGACAGCACCTGATCAAGCAGCTCCGTAGTCATAACTTTCTTCGTGAATACATTGCCTACGGGGATGGGGACGCAGCCAAGCCAGAGGGCACATGGCATAATTATCTCAAGCTAGATGAGCGCGGCTACGATCAAAAACTTTTTGCGGAGCCCGAAGCAGGCGCGACCGAGGCGGTGACGCATTATCGAGTCGAAGAGGTTTTTGCTAAAAACCACGTGGCGAGGCTTCGTATTCGCCTTGAAACAGGTCTTAAGCACCAGATCCGAATACAAGCAGCCGCGCATGACATGCCGCTGATTGGGGATCGAATCTACCACCCGAGCACGCAGAAGGCTGTTGGTCGAAAGGGCGCTCAGCTACCCTATGGTTTTAAGCGGCAAGCACTGCACGCTGCGACGATAGGCATTATTCACCCAACGAGCGGTAAGAAGCTAAAGTTTCAGTCCAAAATTCCTGGCGATATGCAGCTGCTCGAAGAGCGCTTAAAAAGATCAAAGGGCGAAGCTTGAGTAGGGCGACCAGCGAGGAATCATTCAAATTTGATAGTTCAAGTTTGAACCTTCAGCGTCCGCCTCTTCCTTTTCGCTTGAACTCAAGGGAAGGCTTGGCATCTTACCGTGTTTTTCTATCTATCAACGGTTTACCAGCGTAGAACGACTGCGCCCCAAGCCAGACCACCGCCAATAGCTTCGGTAACGACCAAATCGCCTTGCTTCAACTTACCTTCGGCTTTGCCAACAGACAGCGCTAGAGGGATTGATGCTGCAGAGGTGTTGCCGTGGTCTTGCACGGTCACAATTACGTTTTCCATGG
>CALBPO010000178.1 GCA_937899295.1 uncultured Opitutia bacterium | reverse complement strand
TCTAGGGTAAGTCAGTACGCCGGTCGCCGCATTCACCTCTAGAACTGTAACTGTATTTGAATGCGCACCCGCTGCGAGTAACCATTGCCCAGATGTATCTAGATTTATATTACGAGGCCATGCCCCACGGATTGGCTCGATATCCGTCACGTGTAGCCGCCCCGCTTCAGGGTCAATCTGGAACGCAGTCACACTATCGTGCCCACGATTGGCAGCATAAACAAACTGCCCCTTGGGGTGTACTAGGATTTCGGATGAGGAGTTAAAGCTCTCTTTAGCTTTCATCAAATCACTCAGTGTTGAAGTGGTCGAGACTAACTCTGCTTTCCCCTCTTCTCCATCGTAGGCAAAAGTTGAAACCGATAGGCTCAATTCGTTGAGCAAGAAGATGAATTGCCCGTCGGCTGAAAACTTCATGTGCCGTGGCCCGCCTCCAGGGACCGAGTCAACTGCGCCGACTTGTTTAATCGAAACTTGGTCTGGCTGGATCTGGTAAATTACAATCTGGTCGAGTCCGAGATCAGGCACGAGTGCAAACCGCCCGTCGGGTGAGAAACCGACCCAGTGAGGGTGTGGTGCACTTTGTCGCCTTGCTACGACACCTGATGCTCCCTCGTGTTTGACTGTCTGCCTACATGCTTCAAGGTGCCCGTCATTACCTAGGGGGAAGACCGCAACTGACCCACCTCTATATTGAGCAGTTAGCAAAAATTTACCAGATGGATGCACACTAATATGCGCCGCGCGCCCATCAGGGATGAGTTGAAAATTCAACAATTCAAGTTCGCCATTGTCTAAAATATTATAAGCTAAAACGGCAGGACCTTCGACTGGATTGGCGATGGCATAGAGCCTCGTCCGGTCAGGATGGAAAGCGAGAAAGCCGGGCGCTTTAACCTCTGAGGCTAGCGTCGCCGATGAGAGCTTGCCTTTTTTCGTGTCGAGGCTGGCGCGATAAATTCCTTTGGCTTCACCCCCGCCAGTTCCAAAATAGACATCGACCACATCGGCGTGGAGAATATGCAAGGCTAGAAGAATTAAGGGCAGTATGGCTTTCATCCTGATGATGATGTGTAGTCGATGTTATAAATTTCAGAAAATTGAAACCGCATGCCGATGCGTCTAAATCTACACTGTCAGTCAGAGGCAATGGCATTAGTCAGGGAATTAAAAAGTGCTAATGCGTCCACTCTCAAATTGAACGGCGGCATCTTTGGGGAGTGTCAGATCAATGCGTTTGATCGCAGGATTTCCCCGTGATTGAACATAGTTAAGAATAACTGCCAAGCGATCGAGTTGCTGCGCAAAACTAGTATTAAATCCGAAAATAATACGTGGCACCATTGACGTTCGCACTTCAATCACTTGGCCGGGCAGCTCGGGGTTACCAGAATAGTGCTTCAGAGAAACCAGTTTCCAAGTCTTATAAAAATTCGACTGTGTGCGGCGCGTCTCTTCGAGGAGGTCGGCGACTTGATCGATACCTCGCATCGGTGAGATCCCACCTTCGGGGTGTTGGTAGGGAAGGACGAAGGGTAGCTTATTTAAAGTCGCTTTGGGATAGCTGACGCCTTTATATATAGTGCCTTCGCGAGAGATAATACGGACTCCAGCTTGCTCGTTGGCACCCATCACGCGCATACGAAGGATGGGCTCGTGCTCTTTTAAATGGATCTTTAATGCATTGGGAAACTGGCGCTCAATAGAGGCCGACTTGACCTGACCATGCGCTTCGAGTTGCTGCTTCATGCTGTGGATATCGATCTCCATCATGGCAGTGTCTCGACGTAACTTGACCACCGTCCCAAGCCACGATGGGGGCAATACTCCGTTCGTATCGAAAAGAACTCTCTCCACTGGCTTTGAGGGAGTCGTGATTTGGATAGGTTCTTCTCGCTCGTTAAGCGCGACAATCGCCCAAACGACAGCGCTGATAAAGAGAACAGCAACGAGAAAGACGCCCAATAACTTAAAGGCTTGTACTTGACGACGCTTGCGCGATTGCGACGAGTTGATGCGCGTGCGTTTACTCCCTCCGTCTAATCCACGCCAAGTTTGGTTTTCACCTGCTGAGCTACTACCTTTATTTTTACTGCCTCCAATCATTCGGCCCCCCCTTTTTGGAAACGCGCGATTGCCGGTGCCACCAGCTCGGTGGCGAGTTGCTCAAAGTTGTAGCCGATGCAGGATGCGCTCTTCGGAAGAAGGCTGGTCGCAGTCAGACCAGGTAGCGTGTTGATCTCTAGGAAATTTGGGCATGCCCCGTCGAGTAAGAAGTCAATTCGGGCAAAGTCGCGGCAACCGCAGGCGCGAAATAGTTGCTCGGCATGGTCTTTGACCTTGGCCTCAACTGCAGGTTCTAGGTCGGCAGGAAAATGATACTCCGTCGAAGCAGTTGTGTATTTGGCTTTATAATCGTAAACACCACTCTGGCTGACGATCTCGACTACGCCCATGGCGACTCCTTTGAGTATGCCGACGGTGAGTTCGCGACCACGAATACGCTGTTCGATTAGCCAATTACCTGAACGTATGCCTGAGAGCGTGACGCCAAGTGCGGACCGGTGCTCGGTAAAATGGAGCCCGACACTGCTACCTTGATCGGTAGGTTTGATCACTAGCGAGTTACCAAGTTGATTGATCACGGCATCAGCTAAAGGCGCGGAAGCGCCTTCGAAGGTAATTGCTTCTGGCACAGCGATGCTGAGTTTGCGAGCGATTGTCTTTGTCCTGACCTTATCCATGCAGAGGCGACTGGCGGCGGCATCACTGCCGCAATAGTGAATCTTGGCCCCTTCCAAAAGAGCTTGCAGTCGACCATCTTCACCAAAGCTACCGTGCAGGGCTGGAAAGACGATGTCTGTATTTGATTTCAAAGAATTGGGTAAAGCCTCCGAGGCTAGAATAAGCGGAGCCACTTCAAAATTTGTTCCTAATGCCTGCGCGATGGCTTCGCCGCTTTGCAAGGATACTTCGCGTTCGGAACCGACGCCGCCATAGAGAACGACTACTTTGGGAGGTTTAGACATGGGGGATTTCTTTGATGCAGGAGAACAGAAATGGCTTCTCTGCTCCGCTACCAAATAAGAATTGTCCAAGAAGTGCCATCATTCGCTCAAAACTTCATCCCAAGACTGCCCGACAAGCAAGACCTCGGGTTCTAGAAGATAGCCAGACTCAGCTTTCACTTTGGCACGCACTTTTTGCACGAGTTCGATCACATCGGCAGCCGATGCGCCACCATGATTCACGATAAAGTTGCCATGAACCTCGGAGACCTCCGCCGCGCCGACCGACATACCTTTGATCCCATATTCGTCGATTAGTTTACCTGCATAATTACCCTCTGGATTTTTGAAAATGCAGCCTGCGCTGGCACCGCGTGGCTGGCTTTCTTTACGCGAGCTCGAATAGCTATCGATTCGACCACGTATGGATGCCTCGGAATCGCCGTCGGCGCTACAGAGCACGGCTCCGAGGGCGATGCCTCGACTGATTTCTTCAACTTTGCGATAACCAAAATGGAAGGCCTCTTTAGGCAAATCCTGATAGCAGCCGTGCTCATCGATGAACTGCACACGCTCGACCACGTCGAACATCCAACTGCCCATAGCACCGGCATTCATGCGGAGCGCCCCACCAACTGCGCCAGGAATGCCTTCCAAAAACTCAAACCCAGCTAAGCCGTTCTTCGCAGCAAAGCCGCAGATTTCTTTGAGGCGGCCTCCTGCAGAAGCCCAAATGCGACCTTCACCGAGTGAAATTACCCTGCGCCATGCGGGCGCAGAAAAGCGGATAACTAAGCCATCAAACCCATGGTCAGAGACGAGAAGATTCGAGCCGCGGCCAAGACAAAAGGTCTTTAACTCGTAGAGCTCTGCTGCGCGCAGGAGAACAAGTAAATCGCTGAAGTTGGCTGGTTCGGCATAGAAGCGAGCAGAGCCGCCGATACGAATAGTAGTTTTGTTGGCGAGTGGCTCGTGAGACTTGAGTTTGCAATCGGGAGAGACGCGGGGCGCGAGGTAGTCTGCCCATGCAGCGTCTAGGCTAGCAGCCTCGCCTGCAGGCCCGGGCGATGCGGCTTGCCCGACTGAAGCCGAAGCTCTGATCCAAGAAGCGAAAGCACCTGCAAATTCTTCGATGTCACCAGCACCGACGAAGGCTAATTGAGTCGGCGAATCTTTGATCGCTTCCTGAAGTTGGCGCATACCTCCCAAGGACATTACAAGTTCGACGGGTGCTTGATCCCTGAATGCATCCGCTAGATCTGCAGTTTTGCCGCCTTCCAATTCGGACTCGTGTGCGGCGTAAACAGGCAAGAGATAAACAGCATCGGCAGCTTGTAGAGAGTGGGAAAATTCAGACTTAAATTGGCGTGTCCTTGAATAACGATGCGGCTGGAAGACGATAACGAGTTGTTTATCTGGTTCGTTAGTCCGTAGGCATTGGATCAGGGCATCAATCTCGGTGGGATGGTGCGCGTAGTCTTCGACCACCGTAAGCTGCTCATCCTGATAGAGAGTGGCTTGGCGACGCGCCATACCAGGAAAAGTTGCCAACGTATCGCTTTTTAATGGCTGATCGAAAAAGGAAATTACGGCGGCGGCAGCATCGCCATTCACCTGATTAAAACGCCCACTCGGGGCGGCATCTAGACCAAGGCGCTTAGCGGTGCCATCGAAGGCTTGAATCGTAGCTGCGCCCGTCGGCTTTAGGTGGAATGAATCAGGCAGCAGCAATTTTTGTTTCGTACGACTGAGTAAACCAAGAAACGCAGCGTCAAGCTCTGCAGCATCGCAATATTGGTCGGCATGGTCCCAATCCACATTAAGCACGAGTGTCACTTCAGGTGCGAACTGATCAATTGTGCCATCACTCTCGTCCACCTCTGCGACAAGCCAATCGCTTTTGCAAAAATGAACGGGCGACGTCGAGTTATCCGAAAAGAGGCCACCTAATATATAATTCGCCTCAAGCTGACAATGCTGCAGGCCGTGAGCAATCATGCCGGAGGTGGTGGTCTTGCCGTGGCTACCGACCACAGCGATCAGCCGTTTGCTTTGCGCGATCTCGGCGAGCATTTCGCCACGCCTAAGCAAACGAAGCCCCGCCTTACGAGCGGCGACTAAGATCGGGTGGGATTGCGGGACAGCGCTTGAATAAACGACCGTAGTGAAGGCGCTGACTTGTTCGGGAAAAATAAAGTCTTCAAGCGCGACGCCTGCTTCGTCTAGCCAGCGGCGAACAGACTCTTGAAGGTGCGCATCGTATCCAGCAACTGAGTAACCAGCTCGCGACATCCAACAAGCGAGCGGAGCCATTCCCATACCACCAGCTCCAACGAACAAATATCTGTCTGTCTCACCCATTATGTGGCAGGCTCCTGATTTTCGGTTTTCGCTATGGCTTGTGAGTTGCAGAGCGCGAGTAAATCGTCGGCGATTCGTTCGCTTGAATCGAAACGGTCCAAACGCTCTAGCTTAGACTTAAACTTGGCCAGCGCTTCGTCGTTAAAGATCAAGTCAAGCACTAACGAGCTAAGCTCGTTAAGCTTATCTTGAGAAAGTGAAATACCCGCACCATGTTGCTCGTGGCTAAGTGCATTGGCCTTCTGATGGTCGTCGGCGGCATAAGGATAAGGCACCAAAATGGAAGGTACGCGGCAACGAATGATCTCCGCGATAGATCCTGCGCCTGCCCGAGATACAATCAAATCGGCCGCAGAAATCACGTCGCCCATACTGCTGGAAAAAGGCACAAATGTAGCCGTGATATTAACACCACCCTTCCCTCTTTCATCGATTGTGCTAGCGGTGCTGTTCCCTAGACCTGTCACGCAATAAACGGAAATTCCGGCTTTGGCCAAGAGTCTAAAATTTTGTTTAACCCATTCATTCAGCGCACTGGCGCCTTGGCTACCACCAATGACGACGAGTAATTTATTGGGCACGCTAAGGCCGAGGCGTTTACAGGCATCGGCTTTGGGTGAATGTTTGATATCCTTGCGCACAGGGTAGTCAAAATAGCGTATACTCTCCGGCGGCACACCCCCTAGACGAACACCATCCGGCAAGTAAATGCGTGTGGATAAATATTTAATCATGCGGACGGCTTTGCCTGGATGACAGTTGGCCTCATGGAGCGCGACAGGGATGCTCTTGCTCCGAGCGGCTAGGCCAAGTCCGAGCGAGAGAAAGCCGCCAAAGAGCAGTACTAAGTCTGGCGCTTGTTCGCGAAGCATGCGACGTGATGTAAAGAAGGCAGAAACCAATGAGCCGAGAAATGCGAGGCGCTGGAAGATACTACCCGTGAAGGCGCGACCAGGCGTCTTGACGAAATCGAGATGGCTATATTTTTCAATGAGGGCAGAGTCGACCTGCTTATAGCTGATCAACAATAGGCAAGCATGGCCTCGCTCTTGCAGGACTTCTGCCACGGCGATGCCTGGGGCGAGATGGCCTCCAGTGCCGCCGCATGCTATAATTATTTTACTCATAGTTCACGCTGCCTCCGGAGCGCCGGCAGTTCCCAGGAACGGAAGCCGTTTAGGATAATACCCGTGAGCACAAACATGAAGACGAGATTAGAACCCCCGTAGGAGATGAACGGCAGCGACATGCCCTTGGTCGGCAAGCAGCCAGTGACCACTCCGATATTAATGAGCGCCTGAAAAGTGATGAAAAGGAGCGCACCCATGACGAGTAAATACTGATACAAGTTTGGTGCGCGCTTGAGTTGGAGGACACCGACGAAAAAGAGCGTCATAAAAAGCAAGACGACTCCAGAGGTAAAAAGAAAACCGAGTTCTTCGCCGACGATAGCAAAAATGAAATCGGTATGCGCCTCGGGGAGGAAAGACATTTGTTGGCGTCCCGAACCGAGGCCGACTCCATGGATGCCACCTGCCCCAAAGGCTAAAATGCCCTGCCAAAGCTGGTAGGCGCTATCGCTCCGATTTCCTTCAACATCTAAGAATGAAGTGATGCGCCTGAGGCGGATCGGATCGTGATAAACTGCCACCGAAAAGAGCGAAAGCGCGGCAAAGGCAGTGGGGATGAGGAACTTGAGTCTGACCCCTGCAAGGAACATTAAGCACCCGCCCACAGCACCACAGAGAAAGGCAGTGCCATAATCCGGTTCTAGAATAATTAGACCACAAAAGATGGCGAGTAAAACGCAGGGATAAAAATAGCCCTTCAGCGCATGGTTGAAGTCGCGACGGTGGGTGGCGAGGTAGTGCGCCATCGAAAATATGAGACCGAGCTTACCTATCTCAGAGACTTGTAAGCGCATGAAGCCAAAATCCATCCAGCGACGCGCACCATTGACCTCGACTCCGATTCCAGGAATGAGCACGAGTGCAAGTAGGAGGACAGAACCCGCAGCGAGCCAGTATGCGTATTCACGAAGTGCCTCTAGGTTCACCATCATAGCAATGCCACCAGCAATCGTAGCCAAAACTAGCCAAATTAGTTGCTTTCTCAGTAAGACCGTCGGGTCGTCGTGCATCGATTGCGATGCACTGAAAAGAATGACTAGCCCGAGGAAGGTGAGCCCTACAACTATTAGGATAATGAAAAGCCCGATCGGCGGGATACGCCAAGATGAATTAGGCGTAGCCGTGCGGGCGCTCATTATGGGTTCTAGTGTCTCTCTGTTATTTTTAAGTGAGACGCAATAGATTACTCTGCGTCTAGGCGAATGACTGGAATCTCAACAGCACCTTCAAACATTTCGTCGGGCTCGATTTCGGTGGCTTCACCTTCGACCAAAGGATCCGATTCGATGACCTTGATCTCGATGGGACCCGCCGTAGTGGTCGGGGATGGACCCGCTTCTGGGGCAGCAGCAATAATGGGCGGGTCAATCTGCATCATGGTGGTCGTGACAACCGGCACAGGTGAGTCAACATTGGCAGCGGAATCAGAACCGCTAACCTTGAGGACTTTCCCGACTTGAAGCTTACGAGGATCAGTAATGCCATTGAGGGCAAGTAGTTCATCGGTGGTCATGTCGTATTGACTAGCGATTTTGCCGGGATATTCGCCAGATTTGACGGTGTGTGTGCGCGCACCAGAAGCGCTGAAGCTCGGCGCAGTGGAACTACTTGAAATACTGTCAGATGGCGCGGCTGTCATGGCGGACGATGTGCCCGTGCTACTAGAAACGGGAACAACGAGCTTATCACCCACGCGGATGAGATCAGAGGAAAGGCCGTTGGCCGCTTTAATCGCGCGGACGGAGGTGTCGAACTGATTCGCGATCTTAGAAAGACTGTCGCCGCGCTTGACCATATATTCAGTGCTGCCTTGGTTGAAGGAAGTAGGCTGATACGTGTCGGGGCTCGGCGCGGTGACCGTGGCGGTGCTACCCTCGACGGGGATCTGAAGCTGTTGGCCGATGCTAAGAATGGAAGTCGTATCCAAGCCGTTGGCGGCGTAGAGTTCGTTGAGCGAGACATTAGAGCGTCTGGCTATCGTCCAGAGGTTATCGCCTTTTTTAACCGTGTAAGTCTCAAAAGAGGGGCCCGCGACTGGGACGGTTTGACCTCCATCGGAGAGGGGGGCAATCGGCTCAACAGAAGCCACGTCGTCAAACTCACTGAAATCATTATCCTCTGGTGCTGCGCTACCATCGTCAAACCCAGCATTGAAGGCAGAATCCAAACCTGAACCAGAGCCTTGGCCTATTGCCTCGATCAAACCGCCCGAAGTGCGCTCCTGCGAGTATGTACGCGTTGGCGGTTGCTTCGTACGGCAACCAGGTTGAACCAATAACATTGCGATCACACCTAGGTGGAGACCGATGACACATCCGAATATTTTTGATACTTTCATAATAAAATGGGTTAAATAACTTTAGTGAGCAACACTAATTGGGCTTGTGGGCGTTCTTCAAACTTAAAACCGTATCATTGAAGCTTTTTCCGCGTGCAGCGAACGAATCAAATTGATCGTAGCTGGCAAAGCCGGGGCTAAACAAAACATTCGCCTGTGGGATCTTCGCCGCGAGTTCGGCAGCGGCGGTAATCGCATGGTCCAAGCGCTTGTGAATATGCACCGGTTCTAGGTAACTCTTCAAGGCCTTGGCCAAGCGCTCAGCCACCTCCCCGTAAAGTATCGCGATATCGATTCGAGAGGCCACCTGCTGAGCGAAGGCTTCAATATCACCGCCCTTAGCGCGCCCACCACCAATCCAGACGATGGGACGATCGATCGACCTTAGCGCGCCGATAGTCGCATGAAAGTTGGTCGCCTTCGAGTCGTTCCAGAAGCGGACACTCCCACACTCCGCCACCACGTCGAGACGATGTGGCGGAAGCACAAACGCATTGGCCGCCTCAATTAGCGCGGCGGGCGGTTGATTCATCAAGCGCCAGAGCTCAACCGCTAGTGAGAAATTTTTCGAATAAGGGAATCGCTGAAAGACTGAGTCCGCATCGAGCTGAAGAACTAAGTCCGCGACCTCATGAGCGATGCTAAAGCCGTCGAATGCTTTGCGCTGGTTCGCCATCCAGTCTGCGACCTGGGCGCCTAGAACACAGATACCATCGCACTTCAGGCAATTAAAGAGTCTCGCCTTCGCTCCAAAATAACGAGGCATTGAACCATAGCGATCCAGATGATCTTCGGCGAAATTTGCCCAGAGGAGGCCGTCCAGCTGCAAGCCATCCGTTAGTTCCGCCTGAAAAGAGCTAATCTCTAGAACGACGTAAGCCTCCGACTGATTCGCCTCCGAGATTACGGCATCCGAGAAGGGGTAGCCGATGTTTCCCGCCGCCAAACTGACGTGTCCTGAGAGGCTGAGGGCATTATCGAGCAAAGCGGTTATGGTACTTTTACCGTTCGTGCCTGTAACGCCGATTATCCTACCCTCCCAATAGCGGGCAGCAAAGGCAATTTCGCTCAAGCAGGGTTTAGTCGAACCTTTAGCTAAGATCCGCCAAGGGTGCTCTGCCGCGAATCCTGGGCTAAAAACAAAGCATTGGAAGCGCTCCAAATCAGAGGCTTCAAAAGTTGCTTGATCGCCTTCCCCCGCTTCGTCGATTAGAACGACGCTCAAGCCTTTGGCTTCTGCGAGGCGACGCGCAGCCTGAGCGCTCAGACCCGCGCCGAAGATGGCAAATTGTTTCGACATTGGGAAAATTTAATCGATTCTTTGATTCTATGCGAGCCGCAGGGCAGGCTCGATACTAAAATCGTCACAAGCGATCCCTTCCGTATCGGCGTAGGCTGCAAAGGCGATCATAGCAGCGTTGTCGCCCGTGTGCCGGGGCTGGGCGATTAGGCACTCCATGCGATGGCGCTGGGCGAGACGCTCCATCGCCGCGCGGAGAGCTCTGTTATTCGAGACGCCGCCAGAGAGTCCAAGGCTACAGTAGCTTCCAGCTTGGATCAGATGTTTGGTCTTGCCTAGGAGTTGATCGATCACCGCGCCTTGGTAGCCTGCACAGATGTCGGGCATGGCGGCGGCTAGCTCGGCATCGCCCATCTTTTCGAGGCGATAGCGCAAGCTAGTCTTGAGCCCAGAAAAGCTGAAACGCCGCTCGTTGCGTGGGGCGATGGCCTTGGGAAAGTCGAAAGTCTTTGGGTCGCCATCTGCGGCTAAGCGCTCGACTTGCGGGCCACCTGGATAGGGCAAGCCAAGGAGTTTAGCACCTTTATCCAGGGCTTCGCCCGCCGCATCGTCGACCGTCTCAGCTAGGACAATGAGATGCTTATCTGCATTGATTTCAAAAAGGATAGTGTTGCCACCCGACACGATAAGGCCAAGGTGTGGCAAGAGTCCGGAGAAGGCTTCGGTAAATTCCTCTGGCGATTCTTGATGTAGCCCGATAAAAGGTGAGTAAGCGTGACCACGTAGGTGGTTGACCCCAACAACAGGCAGGTTCCAAGCTAGCCCAAGGCTCCGCGCAAAAGCGATCCCCAGCGCGAGGCAACCGGCAAGGCCGGGGCCATTGGTCACGGCTATTTGCGAGATCTCGCCACGATCCGCACCGATACCAGCCGCTTCAAGCAGCGGAAAAAAATTCTTCAAATGCTCTCGACTGGCCAGATCGGGCACGACGCCACCATACTCTTTATGCAGATCAATCTGACTATGCACCCACTCGCCCGCCATCCCACTGGCGGGGTCAAACCGAGCCAGCGCGGACTCGTCGCAAGAACTTTCAATCGCCAATATCATCTGTTGTATTGATCAGAGTCAGAAGGTAGGAGTCAGAAGTGGAAAGACTTTTCTTGTTTCCCGGAGATTGAGCGGCAAGGTTTCAGAAGTGCAAAAAACGATTACAGATATCATACGCGATCGCTGCGAGGCCGCGCCGATCAGCTATCGCGACTATATAGAAGCGGCACTTTACACGGAAAACTTCGGCTACTACACCCAAACGGCCAAGCGCGTTGGGCGTAGCGGACAACACGATTTCTACACGGCTGAAAGCCTTGGGCGAGTCTTTGCAGAACTCGTCACGACGGCAGCAGTCGACCTACTCGGTGAGGAGAAATCGACGTCCCTTACCTTTGTCGAGATCGCGGCAGAACCGGATACGTCTTTGTTGAGCCATTTGGAGAGCCACCCCTTTGGCAGCGAGCAAGTCATTCGCCAAGGAGAGCCCATTCAGCTAGACGGCAGCGTAATTATCTTCGCCAACGAGTGGCTAGATGCACTGCCCTTTCACAGGCTAATATTTCGTGGCAATGCGTGGCGCGAACGCGGGGTTAGTCTTAATGCCAATGGTCAACTCGTCGAGGTATTGCTCGATCAATTGACGCCCGAAGTAGCCGCCGTAGCCAAGCGCCTGCCCGCACACATAGAAGACGGCTACGAACTTGACCTTCCGCTGCAGGCTGAAGCCGCACTTGCCGATCTTCTCGCGCAAGACTGGTCGGGGCTGATCCTGCTTTTCGACTATGGGCGTACTTGGACATCACTGCTGCAGGACCATCCCTCGGGCACAGCTCGCACTTACAAACAGCACATCCAAGCCAACGACCTACTAGAAGCACCCGGTGCCTGCGACATCACTTGCGATATAAACTGGACACCGCTTCAGGCACAAATGGAAGCCGCGGGGCTTCAATCCGTGAACCTGGAAAGCCAAGAATCCTTCATCGTGCAACGGGCGCAACGAGCCGCCGAGGCCATCGTTTCTGGCAGTGCAGGTGACTTTAGCCCTGATCGGCAGACACTCATGCAATTGATTCACCCAGCCAATATGGGGCAGCGATTTCAGGTTTTATGGGGGCTAAGGGAGAGTTGATCCTCAAATTTCACCTCTGAAGATTTCTCGAAAAAACGCTTGCTAGGTGCACTTTCACCCCTACTTTCCAGCCTTTCAATTTTTCAACGAAGGAACTCTCATGTCACGTATTTGCGCAATCACAGGAAAACGACCCTCTAAGGGTGGTCGTATCATCCGTAAAGGTCTCACCAAGAAAAGCGGTGGTATCGGTACATCTCTAGTTAAGAACACACGGCGGAAATTCCGTCCGAATGTTCAGCGCATCCGAGTCAAGCTGCCAAGCGGTGAGGTCAAGCGCATGTGGGTTTCCGTTAAGGCGATCAAGGCTGGTAAAGTTACCAAGGCTTAATCCCCAAAAAATTTAACAAAAGCCCCGAAAGTCCTGAGACATCGGGGCTTTTTTATGGCCTGATCCCAATAAAGGCAGGTCAGTCGCTGCTATAGCCTAAGTCAACCCGCACGCTAATTCTTCACTCTCGGATGGTAGAGCGCATGTTCATCCGCCAGGCGCTGCGAATTCACTGAAGTATAAATCTGTGTGGTCGAAATATCCGCATGACCTAGCATTTCCTGAATCGCTCGCAGATCGGCACCACCTTCGAGTAGATGGGTGGCAAACGAATGCCGCAACAAGTGCGGCTTAACCGTTTTCTTAATTCCCGCCCTTCGGGCATGTTCTTTGATTAAAACCCAGACCATCTTACGGGAGATCACCCTGCCCTGCTGACTGAGGAAAAGCTCACTCCCCGTTCGAGGTTTGATGAAATGAGGGCGCCCACCTGTGATATAGTCCTGCACCGCTTTCACCGCCGCATTACCGATCGGCGCGACCCGCTCCTTCGAACCCTTACCGAAGACACGCACATAACCCTCTTCGAGGTTTATACTTTGCAAAAGTATGCCGCAAAGTTCGGAAACTCGTAGACCACTGCTGTAGAAAAGCTCCAAGATCGCACGGTCTCGCAAGCCATACGGGGTCACCGCCGAGGGTGCATTGAGGAGTTGCCCCACCTCTTCCCGCGTCAGCGCATCAGGTAAATTCCGCGATAGTTTCGGTGCACCGAGCAGCTCAGTCACATCATCCTTGCGAATGTTCTCGTGGACGAGGTGCTTGGCAAACATCCGCAGCGCAGAAAGCTTACGCGCCTGACTGCTTCGCGCAAAATCCGCGCGGCTCAGGCTCGTCATCCAAGCCGAAATTTGTGTCGACTCCACACTTGCCCAATCCACGACGCCCTCTTTCACCAAAAATGCCACACACTGCACCAAATCTCGCGCGTAAGCACTCAGTGTATTTTTTGAGAGCCCACGCTCTAACTCTAGCCAAGCCAAGAAACTCTCAAGCGGTTCCACAAACGCGGCAGGTATCTTTTCAAAAGGATCGTTCGGCATCGATCCACAAAACATCATCCTTAAAACATGTGCCTTGCAAGCCTGCAGAGGAATCTCACAATTATCCACATCGAATGACTAGCGACGAACATAACGTTAAACCTACCGACCTACGGGGTATCCTGAAATATGTCCCCATGTTTCGAGAGCATGTTTTCGTGCTCGCACTCGACGGTAGTCTCGTCGCGCATGAGAATTTTCAAAACGTGCTGCTTGACATCGCCGTGCTACGCTCGCTCAACATCAAGGTCGTGCTCGTGCACGGCGTCGGCCAACAGCTTAAAGCCCTAGCTAAGCAAAAACAAACTGCGATCAGTGACCCCCACGGTGAACTAAAGACCGACGCAGTGACTCTCGAACTCGCAACCGAAGCCGCCGCCGTAGTTAGCCTCGAAATCATGCAAGGCCTCACTCGCAACGGCCTGCGTTGTGCCACTTGCAACGGCGTGCGGAGTAAAGAGATCGGCATGGTCAAAGGTGAAGACCAGCTCAACAGCGGCGCGGTCGATAAGCTCGACGATGTGCTTTTTAATAAACTGCTCGACACTGATACCATACCGGTAATCACCCCGATCGCCTTTAGTCGTGAAGGCACCCCACTTAGGATCAACTCCGACCTACTCGCTTCTGAACTAGCTTCCAAGCTCAACGCATCCAAGTTGATCTATATGACAACGCAAGATGGCTTACAGATCAACGACCAGCCACTAACAAATCTACCTGTCGCCAATCTGGAAGGCCTACTTAAATCCGCCACTGAACAAATACCCGAGCGCTTACTCAGCAAAGTAGAACACTCGGTCAAAGCAATCAATGCTGGTACGCCCCGCGCGCACATTCTCGACGGACGCCTCTTCGGCGCACTGCTTAACGAAATTTTTGACAAGGTTGGCATTGGAACAATGGTTTACAGCAACGACTACCAATCCATTCGTCGCGCCGTCACTGCGGATGCCCATTCGATTTATAACATCACACAAAACGGCGTCCGTGCGGAGAGCCTGCGTGAGCGCTCGCAAGAGTCCATCGAAGCTACAATTGCCGACTATCTTGTCTACGAAATTGACGGCAGCATTGTCGCTTGCGTCAACCTTAAGATCTACGATAGCGGCGACATAGCCGAAATCGGTAGTGTCTACGTGCAAGCCTTCTACCAAAACAAAGGCGTCGGCCGAAAGATGGTCGAGTTCGCCTGCGCAGAAGCACAAGAGCGTGGTTCCAAACGCGCGATCGCTATGACGACACAGGCTAGCAAGTTTTTTTCTAAGGTCTGCGCCTTCGAAGAGGGGACGATCAATGACTTGCCGGCTGAGCGGCGCGAAGACTATGCACAGAACGGGCGTAACTCTAAAGTGCTCTACCTCGACCTGTAGTTAAATGACGGATACAAGTAATGGATCTCTACCACACCACGGATTCTAACGGCATCTCCGAGCTCTACCCAACAGCCGAGAAGATGCGGGAGCTACTAGATAGTCTCGATGCGCGAGGTGCCTACGAAGCCGAACACCCTGACGTCTCCCTTGTGCACGACCCCAGCGGGTGGACACTCTCCGTCTATCCGAGCGGAATCGTCACCTTTGAAAATTTCGACGAAGCGGACGACATTCCTCGCTCCGTGCGTGGCGGCACCCTGCTCATGGTCGCCAGCGCCATCGGCCACGAGCCTATGGTCGACGTGCTGATCCAGCGCAAGGCGTCGCTCGATTTGCAGGACAG
>CALBPO010000177.1 GCA_937899295.1 uncultured Opitutia bacterium | reverse complement strand
GTTAAATTCTGACTCTTGGCATCTGCCTTTTGTCTATTGGGCAAGAACTACTTTTTTTTCTCTTCTTCTCGTTCTTTAGCTTCCTTAATAACGATTTCGGATACATTATTGGGGCAAGCTGCGTAGTGCGAGAATTCCATAGAGAACTGGCCACGGCCAGATGTCATGGTGCGGAGTGACCCGATGTAACCGAACATTTCGGAGAGTGGTGCGTCTGCTTTAATACGAACACCACCGTTGTTGGTCGGCTCTTGAGTCTTAATCATACCTCTTCGGCGATTCAAGTCACCGATCACGTCGCCCATCTTATCGTCAGTGCAAAAGACATCAAGTTTCATGACGGGCTCAAGGATCTGAGCACCTGCCTGGGGGAGGGACTGACGATAGGCTGCCTTGGCGGCGGTCTCGAAAGCGACTGCCGAGGAGTCCACTGCGTGGAAGGCACCGTCAGTGAGTGTGACTTTGAAGTCCAAGCAAGGGTAGCCCGCGAGGACACCTTTTTCTTTAGATAGCTTGAAGCCCTTTTCGACTGCTGGCCAGAATTCACGAGGCACGTTACCGCCGACAACCTTGGATTCGAATTGGAAGCCTTCACCTGGCTCGAGTGGTTCAAGTGTGTATTGGATCTTCGCAAACTGACCCGAACCACCAGATTGTTTTTTATGGGTGTAGCTGTCATCGAGTGTCTTGGTAATACTCTCGCGGTAGGCCACTTGTGGTTTGCCAATCAGTGCCTCGACGCCGTAGGTACGCTTTAGGATGTCGACTTTAATGTCGAGGTGAAGCTCACCCATTCCCTTGAGGATGGTTTCGCCGGAGTCCTCGTCTGTTTCAACGATGAATGTCGGGTCTTCTGCCACCATCTTGCCGATCGCGACGCCCATCTTTTCCGCGTTACCTTGATCCTTTGGCTTGATCGCGATAGAAATAACGGGTTCTGGGAATACCATGGGCTCGAGTGTGGCAGGGTGTGCGGGGTCGCAAAGTGTGTGACCTGTTTGCACGGACTTCATGCCAAGTAGGGCGACGATGTCACCCGCTTGGGCAGAATCGACCTCGTTACGCTCGTCGGCGTGCATCTCGATAATACGACCGATCCGTTCTGTCTTACCCGTAAAGGTATTGAGGACGTTGGTGCCCTTAGATATCTTACCAGAGTAAATACGTGTAAAGGTCAGTGCGCCGTATTTGTCATCCATGATCTTGAAAGCAAGTGCACGGAGTGGCTTTTCTACCTCGACTACGGCGAATTCGCCAGTCTCTTCACCTTCAGCATTCACTTCAGGTTGTGGCTTCACCTCCGTTGGACAAGGGAGGAAATCGACGACGCCGTCGAGCACGTTTTGCACGCCCTTATTCTTAAAAGAAGAACCGCAGTAAGTCGGGAAGAAATCAAGGTTGATAGTGCCCTTGCGAATGCACTTCTTAAGTGTGTCGAGGTCGGGCTCGTTACCTTCGAGGTAGGCTTCCATCGCGTCGTCATCTTGCTCGACAGCTGTTTCGATCAGCATGGCTCGGTATTCTTCGACCTTTTCGACCATGTCGGCAGGGACTTCCTTTTTCTCGTAGGCAAGTGGATCGCCAGTTTCATCCCATACCCACGCGGTGCGGGTGAGAAGGTCGACGACACCCTTGAGCTCGCTTTCGGTGCCAATTGGAAGCAACATGACGAGCGGGTTCGCACCCAAGATATCCTTGACTTGCTTGACGACCTTGTAGAAGTCGGCTCCTATACGGTCAAGTTTGTTGACATAGATTAAACGAGCGACTCCAGAGTCATTGGCGTAGCGCCAATTGGTTTCGGACTGTGGCTCGACCCCTCCCGAACCACAGAAAACACCGACGCCACCGTCGAGCACTTTGAGCGATCGGTAAACTTCAACTGTGAAGTCTACGTGGCCAGGCGTGTCGATTATGTTAAATCGGTAAGGCGCATTCGCTTCTTGCTGCTCGGAACCGGGCCAGAAACAAGTCGTGGCAGCTGATTGAATCGTGATTCCACGCTCTTGCTCTTGCTCCATGAAGTCAGTCGTCGCAGCGCCGTCGTGCACTTCACCCAACTTGTGGATTTTACCAGTGAGCTTTAGGATGCGCTCGGTTGTGGTCGTTTTACCAGCGTCAACGTGGGCGAAGATACCAATATTTCTGTATTTTGATAGGTCGGTCATGATCGTATCGTGTATGTTTTGAGAGTCTGTTTATGCTTTATTTACTAGGGCTTCGTCAGTCGCTGTATGCGACTTGAAGGTCCAAAAAAGACGCGGAGATTAGGGCGGATTCCTCAGACTGCAAGGCAAGAAAACAGCTGTTTTTGAATAGCCGTAGGTTTCTGTGATGGCTTGTCGGATATGAGGGCATTCCGCGAATTTGTAGAGGATCATCGCCTAGAAGTCGGCCAGAATATTACGCAGCTCCTTTGCTGGGTCATCATGCTGTTGCTCGGTGGCTAGTTGAAGTGCGGCCTCTAGGATTGGTTTCGCGCTGCTATCTTGGCCTTTGGCGAGCATTGCTTTGCCAAGCAGGATGCGTGGTAGCATCCAATCTTCGCGGGAGTCGGTACATTTTTTCAGATGTGGAATAGCGGCCGTGGTCTCGCCCTCGTCATAGAGGGCTTGGCCGAGGCTAAAGCAGAAGAGTATGTTGTTTGGCTTGGCTGCGACTTTTGGCGAAAATATTTCAGATTTTTTCATTAGCTACTACAATATTTGAATGACGATAACCGTGATATTGTCGGGACCCTCGTTGTCGTTGGCCATCTGCGTTAATTGGTGGCAGGCTTCTTCGGAACTTTGTTTACGGGCGAGTTCTTCCTTAATCGCCTCGCTTGAGATTACTTTATCGAGCCCATCAGTGCAAAATAGCAAGCGGTCGCCTGCTACGATGGTGATGCGCGCATTATCAACACGAAGAGTTTTGCCTTGGCCAACGCAACGGGTGAGGGTATGTAAGTATTCTGGTGGCATGGCGGCACGCGCAGATTCACCTTCTCTGTTAATGAACTCCTGGGCCAAGGTGTGATCGATGGTCAGCCTTTTGAGATCTTCACCGCGTAATAGGTAGGCGGCCGAGTCGCCGATGTGGCCAATGAGTAACTGGTTACCGACAATTTGTCCGATGGTTAGGGTGCTGCCCGTTCCTGTGAAGGGATAGGCTTCGAGACCTTCTTTGGCTACGATCTCGTTGATGCCGTTAATGAGCTCAGTTAGGTCGACACGCTCCTCACTAGAGTCGACGCGCTTCATTATTTGCTCTAATAGTTGCATAATACGCTGACTCGCTTGGGCTCCACCTGGAAGACCACCCAGTCCGTCAGCGACGGCATAGACTTGATGCGCCTCGTCGATGAAGAGCGCATCTTCGTTCGTATGGCGGACTTTGCCTTGGTTAGTAATGCCGTAGGAGGAAAGTTGCATTGAAAGTATGAAAACAATTATGCCGAACTAGGCGAATACGGAATCGCGATTTTCGCGATTGAAGCGTAGGTAACCTTTGACGGGTAGGGCTTCGATAAAACGTGCACCGTAAGGCTTAGTCAAAATACGTGAGTCAAGGACCACTATGTTACCGCTGTCTTCATGGCGTCGAATGAGACGCCCAATACCTTGGCGAAATTTAACAAGGGCGTCGGGCACCGTCATTTCGGCGAAGGGATTGCCACCGCGTAGGCGGATGTATTCACTTCGAGCTTCGCTAACTGGATGGCCGGGACTCTCAAATGGTAGTCGTGTTATAATGATCTGTGAAAGCGCACTGCCAGGTATGTCGACTCCTGTCCAGAAACTGTCAGTACCAAAGAGCACACCGTTACCTGCAGCGGCGAATTGCTTCGTTAACTCGCTGCGCGCCATCTGGTGACCCTGGGTAAAAAGGGGGCGTTTGACCTTATCAAAGAATCCTTGAGTGCGCTCGCGTACTTGGCGCAGGTCAAAGTGACTTGTGAAGAGAACAAGTGTGCCACCTTCGACATGGCGAGTGCACCAACAAACCATATTGGCGAGGTAGTCGAGGTCAAGACGCCCTTGTCCCGGTTCAGGCTGCGGGGCGTCGCTGGCAATGTAGATGCGGCAGTTTTTCTTGTAGTTAAAAGGCGAATACACGATTTCTT
>CALBPO010000176.1 GCA_937899295.1 uncultured Opitutia bacterium | reverse complement strand
CGAATCACTACGCCACAAAAATATAGGTGAGGAATAAAACTCCGCTCTCTATGACTGAACCCAAGGAAGAGCTCGAAAAGTCGCGCTATAAATATACGGACGCTAATGAAGCCAGCCATATTTACCTTTTACCTAACAGTTTGACTGCAGGAAATTTATTCTTCGGGTTTCTTGCGATTTTACGCTGCGTCCAGGCTAATTACGCGACAGATCCACTAGTAGTATCCAATAATTATAAGCAGGCTGTATGGTTTATCCTCTTTGGGGTGATTTGTGATGCACTTGACGGGCGAGTCGCTCGGCTTGGTGGTCGCGAATCCCTTTTTGGTAAGGAGTTCGATTCTATTGCTGATATCATTTCATTTGGCGTGGCACCCGCTCTTATGATGATTTTCCTCGTTCTCACCCCAACAGTGGACCGATACCCGGTCTTTTTACAAATCAGTTGGTTGATCGGATTCGTTTACTTACTCTGCGCAGCGGTCCGTCTCGCTCGATTTAATGTGCTAACTCACCCTATGTTGCCACCAGCCGAGCAACTAGAAGGCACAAATGACTTCCTTGGGCTACCTGTGCCCGCTGCTGCGGGCATGATCGCCTCACTTGTACTTGTTATTGTGAGCCTCGAAATCCCTACTTTTGATTCGCGAAGCCTTGCTCTACTCATCCCCCCGTTCATGCTCGCTATCGCTTATCTTATGGTTAGCAACATCCAATACCCTAGTTTTAAAGACCTAGGTTGGCAGACACAAACCAAAGTCCGCACCTTCATTGGATTAATCCTAGGACTTGGCACCGCCTTCTTTTTTAAAGAATTCTTCTTTGCGCTCCTTTTCTTCACCTACATCGCTTTTGGGCCGATTCGCCACGTTGTTAGAGCCCGAAAGCTTAAAAAAATGCCCAAAACGAAATGCGAATAACTTGATAACAAGTGCGAATTGTTTGTGTTTTTAAAAATAGTTTTTCCCTTTGTTCACTATTTACATAATTCATTAACCTAGTTTTAAGCATAGAAAATATTTTGCAAATAACTTTTAATTAAGCACTTGATAAGTTTTTCTACCTAATCATCACTCTTACTGTTACTGAGAGATTTTTATATTAAATAAGAACTCTTATATAAGGATTGCTAGTAAGTTCAAAAAAACAAAAATTCACAACATGAAGTTCAAGATCAACCAAGATCATTTTAGCAACGGTCTCCAACAAGTCCTCAACGTCGTGGCGTCTCGTTCAACCATGCCCATTCTCAGCAACGTGCTGATCGAAGCCGAAGAGGGACACATATCATTGACGACCACAAACCTCGATCTCGGCATTCGTTGCCGAATCAAGGCTGATGTCTCCGATACAGGCAGCATCACTCTGCCTGTTCGTAAACTGGCCACCATTGTCAAGGAACTGCCAGTCAACGAAGTTTTCCTCGAAACCAGCGATAAAAACCAAGCTAAAATCACTTCCGGAGGTTCACTTTTTAAAATAATGGGCATCGGATCCGAGGAATTTCCGCCGCTGCCTACCTTTGAAAATCGTAAAGTTTTCGAACTCTCACAGGACGAGATTGTTAACATGCTCAAAAGCGTGTCCTACGCGCAATCGACCGACGAAAACCGCTACATTCTCAACGGTGTCTATTTCAATTTTGCCGACGAAAAGTTAACACTTGTTGCCACCGATGGACGGCGACTTGGACTGACCGGACTAGAGCTCGAGGTGAGTGAAGAAAACGCGGGAAGTCTCATACTTCCAGCTAAAACCGTTGCCGAACTAGAGCGACTCATGGGTAAAGGCGAGAAGGTAAATATCGCATTTAACGATCGCCAGGCAGCCTTTGAAATCGGGCTTGATGAATCAAGTGACTCCGGCTTGGTTGACCACCTTTACCTTGTTTCTAAGATCGTCGAGGGGAACTATCCAAACTATCGTCAGGTTATTCCGAAAGAGACCGAACATCGTGTTAAAATCGAACGTGAACTTATGCTCGAGTGTGTGCATCGCGCAGCGCTAGTGACATCCGATAAAAGTAATTCTGTTAAAATTAAAATCAGCAAAAACTTACTAGAAATCTCTGGTCAATCCACCGAATATGGAGAGTCTCACGAATCGATGGCAATTGCTTATGATGGTCCCGAAGTGCAAGTCGCCTTCAACCCACAGTTTCTCATGGAGCCACTCAAAGCGTTAACCAAGGACGAAGTCTTTTTTGAGTTCAAAGATGAACTTAGCCCAGGTTTGTTTAAAACCTTAGATAACTTCATCTGCGTAATTATGCCATTACGGCTCAACTGAGTTTGAGACCTATCTTTAATGGCGCCCTGGTGTTGAGCGAACAAACGCGCGCAACTGTGACCCTGTGATCCTCCCCGGTTGTCTAGTCAGCTTCTCTCTCGCATACGCTCATGCGACACTTTTTACGTAATCATGCTCAACGAACCTACAGAAACCTTTCAGTGGCTACTTTTCATCATCGCCGCCGTCACGGTCTCGCTTCCTATTTTGGGTGGACGTTTTAGTATTCCCTCCTTCCTGGTATTGGGTCGTTGGTTACGCTGGTTTCTTTTTGGGGCACTTTTTGCCTATACCCTTAAAACCTTCGAGTTTTCCTTACGCCCCGACTGGGTTCATTTTTTCACCGGTATCGCCCTTTGGTTTGTTTTAGAGACAGGTTATAATTGGATCGCCATCAAGGCTCTCAGCTATAGCGACCTACCGCTGTTCCCCGAGTTTTACGAAAATGAAGACGGTGATGAATGGCCGGCAGAAAAACGCTTTATTGGTATTAGGGATTGGCTACGTGCTGAAAATTATACCCGACTCAAAGCTCTCAAATCTGAACTTTTTGTAGGCAGCTACCTACGGGCTTCTATTTATGAAAGCGGCGATCAGCTAACCCGGATTCAGATTCTTTTTCTACCCAAACGTAAAGGTGGTGCTACAGCTTGTTTCACGATTAGTACGCACGCAAAAGAAGGGGGCCGTATTATTACCGATAACCTTATTCTACCATACGGTGGCTACTATCCTGAAAACTGGGAGATGTGCCGCAA
>CALBPO010000175.1 GCA_937899295.1 uncultured Opitutia bacterium | reverse complement strand
AAGTGATTTTACTGAGGTCAATATAAGTCAAGCCCTCGAGTTTGTTGCGAAACCCTCAATGACCGACGCAGAAGTGCAGGACGCTCTTGAAGCAATCAAAGTGGATCCGAATGCAAAACGGCCCTCTGTTGAAACATTTGTCCATGCAGTCTGCCTAAGTATTGGAGACTGTAAATGGGTTGGTCACGGTCATCCAGAATCTGTTCTTTCAATCCTTTGTAGTCAATCTGGAGCAAAACCTTACCTAGAGCATATTTTCCCTGATGCCATTGTAGTATGCGGTCGTAATTTTGTGGTCGTACCCTATATCGATCCTGGCTTCAAACTAGCCCATGGAGTTCGTGATGCCCTCGTAGAATTCAAGGGAAAATATGGCAAAGCTCCAAAAATCATTTTCCTTGAAAACCATGGTCCCTTTATCCTCGGGCAATCGGATATCGATGTTATCAATACCATGCAGATGCTGGATAAATGGTCGAAGATCATTCTTGCGAACCAACTCTTCGGAGGCAGCAACTATCTTGCAAAGACAGAGTCGGACCGGATCGAAAACCGCCTCGACGAAGCCTATCGCCGTAGGTGCCTGTTAGAGCAAGAGCGTTAGCGTTCTACGTTGGAGCAAGTTTTTCTAGTTGTGGCCTGGATACGGCGCTATGTTTTAGCGACTTGGTTGGGGTGTATCATAGGAGGTCTCGATTAAGGTGTTGTTATCAACTTTAAAAAGCATCTGGACTGGACTTCCCTTGTTACAAATAAAAATATGGATATGCCCTCTGTGTTGGAATGGTGATACTGATGAATTGTCTATTCTGGCTGAGTCAAATGTAAGAACTGATGGGCTTAGCTAGGATTTTGGAAGGAAGAATCCACGCTTTTGATCACTGATTTCGAGTGAGCATTTCTCCATGACTTGGAGCATGTCCTCCCAAACCATGCGCTTGGTCTTGAGTGTGCCATTACGGAGGAGGTAAGCTGGATGGAAGCTTATCATAAGGGGAATATTCTCGAACTGATCCCAAGTGCCGCGGATGGCGCCCATCTTGCGCGCTGGGTCATGACCGAGGAGACCAGACACTGTGGTGTTGCCAAGAGCGACGATGACCTTCGGCTGGATAGTTTTGAGCTGGTCTTTGAGGTAGGGCAGGCAGAAACGCATTTCGTCGAGCGTGGGTGGACGGTTGCCATAGGGTTTATCGTGTTCAGGGCGCCACTTTAAAATGTTCGTGGTGTAGACGTTTTCGCTAGATAGCCCCATCGCCTTAGTGATTTTGGTCAGTAGTTGACCGGGCTTGCCAATGAAGGCTTTGCCTTCGCGCTCTTCATCGGCATCAGGGGCTTCACCGCAAAAGAAAATGTCGGCCTGAGCTGAGCCGGTGCCGAAGACGATTTTGCCATCATCACTAAGGTGGTCTTTGCAGACTTCGCATGCGAGCACGCGGTCTTTTAACCATGCTAGCTGGCTAGCCGCGTCGCCCTCGGGGCGAATGATCTTAGGAGGCTCGGGGAGGGGAGTGGCTTTGGGAGTCGCAACGCTTTCTGTTGTAAACTTTAAGTTGGGACCAGGACCGTCTTTGTCTTGCTCTGATAAATTAGGGTCTTGAGCGGGTGGCACGATTAACTGCATGGTGCCGTCTTCTACGAAGATACGATCCACACCATCATGTTGTAATCGCCGTAGCTCGTTTGCAATCGCTTCCAGACCTGAGGACATGAAGCAAATGTTGATGATGGGCTTGAGCGCGTCGAGTCACTTTTCGGCACTTTTGAAAATTGTTGTAAATAAAGTCCTTCAACTACCTTAGCTAAGGAGTTCGCCTCGTCGTAGTGATACAAACTGAAGAGCTCTAGGCAGAAATGAGATAATGCAAATACTCATAGCAAAAACAAAAAAGGCCAGTGGCTGAGCTGTATTTAAGATAGCTACCGCGGCGATAAGCCAGCACGTGCGGACTTCAGGCCCCGCCGCCCAGCACCCGAGCCCCGCGGGTGTGGGGGGGGTTTAATGTGCGCCGGGGGCCTTTTTTGTGGAGGGGGCGGGGGGGGGGG
>CALBPO010000174.1 GCA_937899295.1 uncultured Opitutia bacterium | reverse complement strand
CCTGCATGCACCTTTCCCAGTTATGCGCCTGCCGAGTATACATTATCTCGCTCGCCGTTTTCGACTCCAGATGCAGGCGTGACCGTACTTTCCCGCGATGCTCGTCAGGACGAGGACTATACCCCTGTTTTACACGTGGAGGGGCCAGTGGCTATGCGTCATGAATTCCGCCTCACCGAATTGCCAGAGCAGCTAATTTTTTATGCACAAGGCCGTTTACTCTCCGAAATAGAGATTTTTTTCAATGGGGTGAGCACCTACAGCGGCGCAGCTGAATTCCGCGGGCCCTATGTGATCATACCTTTTAGTCGCGAGCAAATCAGGCATTTAACGACCGGGAAAAATGTCATTTCAATCGTAGTTACACCTAAGGATCCCAAGCATGGTTACTGGTTTGATCCTGGGTTTTATTACAATGCAGTTGCTTCATTGTCAGTCGATGACCTTGTCACCCTAAATCCTGACTTAATCGGCGATGTTTATGGTGATTCCTTTCAAGATCGCATAGTCCCCCTAGTGGCCACGAAGAAAGAGCGTTTCGATAAGCCTGGAAATCGCTACTTTTCTGTCGATGAGCACTTAAATGCAAAGCCGGGCCGAATCCATCTGCGCGGGAGTGTTCATGGCGAGGGAGCCGAGGTGCCGATGGTGCTACCGGCAGTCTTTACCGAAGGCGCGAAGATCGAAGGACCTAGCCTTGAAGCACAAAAAGCTCAGTTCAAAAAAACTAAGACTACCGGGCGCCGTCTCATTTTAGCGCAATGGCTGGCGAATGAAAAAAACCCTCTCACCGCTCGAGTCATGGTGAACCGCCTATGGCAGCATTGTTTTGGACTCGGCCTAGTAGCAAGTGCGAACGATTTTGGTTTGCTCGGCGAAGCAGTGAGCAATCAGGCTCTGCTCGATTGGTTGGCAGTAGAGTTCATGGAGTCGGGTTGGGATATCAAACATATGCTGCGCCTGATGATGACCAGTTCGACCTATCAGATGTCTGTGCAAGCGCAGGCGGAGGCTCTTTCGATCGATTCGCAGAATCGCTTACATTGGCGGCATAATCCACGGCGACTGACAGCAGAGGAGATATGGGATACTTTACTCCTTGTGCAGGGAAAATTGAATTATGATTTAGGTGGCGAGCCCGTGCGCCCTAAGATGCCAGAGGCGGTCCTGGCGGGATCTTCGCGTCCTGATATTGCGTGGCCTGAAACAGCGGGAGAGTCCGCAAACAGGCGCGCCGTTTACATTGCGGTGAAACGCTCGATACAGCTACCCCTTCTCGCTGCCTACGATGCGCCGCAAAGAGATGCCACGTGTCCGACACGCTTCGCAACTACGGTACCGACTCAAGCGCTCACTATGCTAAACAGTGAACGCGTGAATACCGCTGCAAAAGAGTTTGCTGCAGATCTGGCGGATGAATACGCTGATTTAGATGCACAGATTGTCGCC
>CALBPO010000173.1 GCA_937899295.1 uncultured Opitutia bacterium | reverse complement strand
CCTCACGTCCTGTTCGTATCGGTATCGGAGGCCCCGTCGGCTCTGGTAAAACCATGCTCCTGCTTCGACTTATTGAGAAGCTGCATCAGTGCTACTCTCTAGTCGCAATCACCAACGATATTTATACTAAAGAAGACGCGCAGTTTTTAGTTGAAAATAGCCCGCTGGAAGCAAGTCGGATCCTTGGTGTGGAGACTGGTGGTTGCCCGCATACTGCGATCCGCGATGATACCAGTATGAATGAAGTCGCGATAGAAAATTTGATCATGCTACACCCAGATACCCAAGTGGTCCTGATGGAAAGTGGCGGAGATAATCTGTCGGCAACCTTCTCGCCTGATTTAGTAGATGCTTTCATCTATGTAATCGATGTGGCCGAGGGCGATAAAATCCCACGCAAAGGCGGCCCAGCAATTCGATATTCCGACATCATGCTCATCAACAAGACCGAGTTGGCACCCTATGTTGGGGCCGATCTCGATGTGATGGCGCGCGACTCTAAGATACAGCGCGAAGAACGCCCTTTTGTTTTTTGTGATCTGAAGAGTTACAAGGGCTTAGATGAGATCGTTACTTGGCTCGAAAAAGAATGTTTCTTTGCGATTAAGGCTTAATGATCTAATGTCCGTTTCAACCACAGACTTACCTCCTGCTCGTATTGGTGTTTTTGGGGGCGCGCGTTTGCGCTATACGCATGCTCCGGGGATCGGGACGCGTTTGACGGAGCAGTGGGTGAGGCCACCTTTACACCTCGGTAAATCTTACCACGAGGATGCTTGGGAGATCAGTATCCTGATGAGTCCCACCGCAGGCCTACTGGACAAGGATTTACTGGAGGTCGAAGCGACAGTTGCGGCTGGAGCGAATGCCGCTTTGATCAGCCCGGCAGCTTGCCGGGTGCATACTATGGATGCCGGATGCGCGACGGTGCGGCAGCACTACATAGTCGAATCGCGCGCGGTGCTCGATGTGTGGCCAGCGCCCTTAATCTTGCAGAAGGATGCTTCGATTCGCCAGTTCACACGTCTCGATGTTGCTGCGGATGCGACCGTATTGCTCTGCGAGCTTGTATCCCCGGGAAGAGCTGCCTTTGGCGAGGCTTTTGAATTTTCACAGTGGAACTCGCAATTACGCATTTATCGTGAGAGTTCTTTATTAGCTTATGAAAATTTTTGCTGTCAGCCCAAGCATGGCGATGTTGCTGATTGGCGAGCTTTGTACCCATGTGGCAGTTATGCTAGTTTCTACTTCTTGAGTCCTGAGCCTTTGGGCGATATTATTCAAATCATTCATGATTTAGAGACGCCAGATGCTATAATAGGCGCCAGTCCCCTACGTGAAGGCGGGCTAGGTATTAAAATTTTGGCGCGTGATGGGATCAGTCTTCGAAAAACGATTTTCTTGGTGCGGAACCTGCTTATAATTAAGTCGAAACAAAATTTTCCTCAAGCGCTGCATCGCGCGCAGACTTATTTTAATTAAAATTCCACCGAGAACTATGCATCTAATTCAAGGAAGCCTTGATTCATCCACCACCTTGTTAACGAGCGGTGCAGGCGTCATCGCATTAAGCTCGGTCTTTTATGGCTTGCGCCGTCAACTTTCCGTGAAGCAAATACCTTCACTGCTTGCATTGAGTTGCCTAATCTTTCTTGCCCAAATGGTCAATTACCCAACAGGTTTGGGTTTCTCCATCCACCTGGTAGGCGCTTCACTTCTGGCCATCTTATTTGGTCCCTTTGCTGCAATGTTATCGATGGCCTCAATTTTGATACTGCAAGCCGGCTTCCTTGGTGATGGCTCCTATGCCACCTTAGGTGCAAATTTTCTCAATATGGGTGTCGTGGCACCTTGGGTTGCTTATGGGCTCTTTCGGTTGATGCAGGGGCGTCGTTTCCCGCAAATGGATGCTGGTCAGCTTGTTGCCTTGGCCATCGCTTCATTCGCTTCGATCATGGCCGCTTCGCTTAGTTTAAATCTAATGCTGGGCAGCCCGACAATGGGCATGTTTTTCACTTCGATCATTTGGGGACTGCTTGAGACTCTGATAGCAGTAGCAGTCTTTGCTCTCTGCGTTCGTAGCGAGAATCGCCAGCTTAGTGTCGCTAGTCGATTGGCATTCCGACCAGTTGCTTTGATGTGTATTCTGACTCTTTGCCTCGTGCCATTTAGTTCTCATCAGCCGGATGGCTTGGAGCATGTGCTCGAGATGTCACAAACATCGGTCGAGTAGAGTTATCTTTTTCAGTTTGTTGGATAGCATTCATGCTTTCAGCATCAGCTCGCGGCGGCGAAGCTGGAGCCAGAGATTCCAAGCGTGCTTCTTTAAGATTTCGCGGGCCTTATCTATCTCGGCTTTGCGAGCTTCGAGATTTTCGTTGGCTATATTAGAGAGATCGTCTAGATTATAAAGGTAAACGTTCTCAACTTCTTCTACCGAGGGATCGACATCTCGTGGCATGGCTAGATCGATTAAGAAACAGGGGCGCTCAGGTCTTTGATTCATTGCGCGCGTCATGACTTCTTTACTGATTAGCGCATCGGGCGCGGCTGTGGAGCAGATAATAATATCGAAGTGCTCTAGCTGGTCTACGAAACTATCAAAGTCGATGGCGGTAACGCCAAGGTTATTTGCGAGCGTGTCTGCGTTTTCGAAGGTGCGGCTGCTTACTGAGATGTCACCAATGCCGCGACTTTTAAGTGCTTGAGCAGTTTTTTCGCCAACCTCTCCGCTGCCGAGGAGGAGAACGCGGCTATTGCCTAGCTTGCCAAAGATACGACTGGCTAGGTCGACAGTTACGTTGCCAATGCTGATCTTACCACGAGTGATTCCGGTCTGAGTGCGTGTGACTTTAGCGGCTTGAAAGCTTTTCTCGAAGAGACGGTTGAGCACCTTACCTGTACAATGAGCTTCACGAGCGGTTACATAGGCTTGTTTGAGCTGCCCGAGGATCTCGGTCTCACCGACCATTTGCGAGTCGAGCCCTGCGGAGACTTCGAGCAAGTGTTGAAGGGCTTCGAGGTTATTATGGCTGTAAGCGAATTGTTGATAGAGTTCCGAGGGCACATTTTGTTTATCGCAAATGAGGCCGCTGATTTCTTTGGCGCGTTCGATGCTGTCGGCGAGGCAGTAGATTTCGAGGCGGTTGCATGTGTTGAGCACTAGGCACTCACGAATACCTTCAAGGGTGTGCAGTTGCTTCTGCAGGTCGCTGGCCTGAGCTTCCGTGAGTGCAAAGCGTTCGCGCACCTCTAGCGGTGTCGCGTGGTGCGAGGTGCCGAGCACGAACAGAGATTCCAATACTTCACTCATAGTCAAAATGAAGCGCGATTAACGCTCGACCTGGGTGGGCAATCCTTCAGTTAAGGCTTCGGTGTCTCGAGCTGATTGCACAGGCCAGAGTGAGGCCATTGCTAGAATGAACAAAGCAATTGTGGCAATCGCGTGGCGGCGGGTGACGAGTTTTTTTTGTATACGTAATATAAATACTGTCAGGTAACCGAGCCAGATGAGGCAAGTCGCGGTCAGTTTAAATACAGGCACTAGTTCGAAGTTATTGATCCAAAAGACGGCTCCGAAAGCAAGCGATGCAGTGAGTACGATAACGCCTGTGATTAGTAAGCGCCTAGCCATGAGGTCGAGCTGTTGGACAGAGGGCAAGTATTGATAAACGCCTTTAAATTGCTTCTTCTTTAGCCCGTGTTGCTGGATGAGGAACATGGCGGATACGAGTGAAAGAATGGCGAAGAATCCATAACTAAATATAGCGAGCGCGGCATGTAGCTCGATCCAATGGTTGTCCCCAAAGATGCCAGGTGGATAGGGCGCATCCCATGAGGGTAAGGCAAATGAACCAGCGACCAATAGCGTGGCCAAACCAGCGGTGAAGCCGCCGAGTAGTCGCAATCGAAAGGCGGGGCCAATGATAAAAAATAGTAATACGAGCGACCAAGCAAGGAACTGGGCGATTTCAAATGGATTGCCTAGTGGGCAGGCTTTGATTTCAGCACCGCGTAGGTTGAGTGCGATTGTCTGGATCAGGAAGCCGCCACATAGCAGGGCAAACATGATAGTGCGCGAGTAAGCGCGACGCATTAACAATACGACTAGAGCGAACAAAAACGCGCCTCCGTAGACGGCAGCGGCGACCTTGAAGGCTGTGCCATCAGTTATGGTGATTTCATTGAACATGAGGTCGGGCTAGTTTTTAAGGTTCTCGCGAAGTCTTCATCAGCTACATTTAGAAGTGATTGAGGGCCTAGTTAATAGGGTCTTCATTTGTGAAGCCCACCTACATTTTTCATGATTTACGTTCCACGTAGGCAGGTGGTGTGGCCTTTGGGCTTTCGTAGGCTCCATCGCGCCAATCTTGCACCTTTCCGTAGAGAAAATCGATGAAGGCGGGGGACTCGTTCAAGCAGGGGATTTGCTCGAAGTCTTCGCCGCCGGATTTGAGAAAACTGTCGCGCCCTTGCATAGCGATCTCTTCGAGAGTTTCGAGGCAGTCGGCGGTGAAAGCGGGGCAAATCACTTTGACCTTCTTGTGTCCTTCTTTGGCTAGTTGCTCTAGGGTTTTGTCAGTATAGGGCTGGAGCCAAGGTTCGCGACCGAGGCGGCTCTGGAAGGTGATCATGTATTTATCCTTCGGCAAATTGGCTGCAGCAACGAATTTTTCCACTGTCATGGCACACTGGTGACGGTAACAGGTGGCATGCGCAGGATGACAAGTGTTGCAACAGTCGTGCGTGCTTAGGCAGTGATTGTGAGAAGGGTCGCCTTTGACTAAGTGACGCTGCGGGATGCCGTGAAAGGAGAATACTAGCTTGTCAAAGTCGTGACCTTGGATCGAGGGCTGCGCGCGAGCAATCATGGCATCGATGTATCCCGGGTCTTGGTAGAAGGGTGGGAGTAGCGTGGTTTTGATGTCGGGCTTCTGCTCGCTGACAGCATCCATCAGCGCGACTACGGCAGTTTCGTAACTCGACATGGCGTAATGTGGATACATTGGAATGATGAAGAGGTCGTCAACGCCTTGATCGAGTAAGCGTTTGAGTGCGTCGGGTGTCGAAGGGTTACCGTAGCGCATGCCGAGTTCGACAGGGATGTCTAGTTTTGTGGCGAGCGCTTCTTGCTGCTTGCGAGAGGTGATAATGAGCGGCGAGCCGTCCTCTTGCCAGATTTCTTCGTAAGCCTCAGCAGACTCGCGTGGGCGGGTGGGCAAGATCAGGCAGTTGACCAGAAACCAGCGAATGGCAAATGGCGCATCAAGCACACGGCCGTCCATAAGGAATTCGCGGAGGTAGCGACGGACGTCGCTGACTTCAGTAGAATCGGGCGAGCCGAGGTTGAGGAGGATAACGCCTTGTTTAGACATGAGCTAAGAGAAGGTCTTCTAAGGTGGTTTTGTCAAACCGAAGTATCTAAATCAGAGCCCTAAGAACGCTTGGATCGCATGCGAAACAAAGTTAAGCCTAGCATGACTAAGGCGGCCATGATGGCTAAAATAATATTCAATGGTGCAAGAATACGATTTCGAACTGCGGGATCCTCCTTGTTAGTTCGGCTCCAAAGGGCCTCATCATTTTCCAAAGTTTCGCTCAGGTTTTTGTCTATATCAAAACGAGCACCAGTATCTGCCGTCGACTGAGTCTCGGATTGGTAACTTTCAGTGATGGTCATGCCACTGGTATTGACCAGCATTTCGATACTGCGACCATTGCCCTGACCAAGAAGGTTTTCCGAATTGGGGGTGCTTAGCGCTTTTTCCATGGCCTCGTTCTCCGAAAAAGCTGCTATCTGTCCTTGCAAGGGTAAGTAGAGCCCCAAGTTGGCAAGGAAAAACAAGCTGAGTGTTTTCATAGAAATAGTAAGATTTTGGTCAGGTATTTTATTCTTTCTACCGAAGGTTCTGGGGAGCGCACAATGGAAAATTGAAATTTTAATCCGGTATAATTAGGTCGGTCTGGTGGCGCATCCATTGGGTCAGGTGTTGTTCGATGCGTTCACAGGTGTTTTGTTCGGGCTTGTCTATGTGGGCGGGGGAGGGCTTGCTCAGTAGGCATTTGGTAGTTTCTCGTAAGTCCGCTCGCAGGGTTGGCCACCACGATTCGCGCACGGGGTAGCCCTCGTCTTTGAGTAGTAGGTAGAGGCTTTTTAATAAAACAACATTAGGAGCCTTTCCCGCCGCGAAAGCGTCGAATGCTCGCTCAGTTAGTCTGAAGAGCCATTCCGATTCGGGCATATGTGAGGCGTTTTTTACAAGTAACTGGCTCAGTCGTGAGGCACTACGCAAACTGTGATAGTTTTGCCCAATGACGTCGCGTCGCTGCTTGAGTTGATACTCTTTAACAAAGCGCATCGTGCCTTGTTGGGAAGTTTCCAGGTGGATTACCGCTGTGTCAAAAAGGTCGGGTATGGTTGAGGAATTGGCTTTTTTCGAGACACGCTTCATGCAGAGAAAGATGCCGCTCTCTGCGGTGAGCACGTAGAGTTTGATAAAGGACTCACCGCTTGCTTCCGTCTTAAGCACCAAGGCTTCTTCATGCTCAGGCATGGCTCGTGGGGGCGCCGCCCTCAGCTTGACTTGGGTTGCTGATTGATACGGCTTCGCCAGTTTTTGGGTCCGGCACGACTGCGCCGCCCGAGATGATTAGTTTCATGCCGTCAGCAATGTTCATTTGCAGTCGCGTAATGTCTTCTTCGGGTAGCATTAGAAGGAACCCGCTCGTCGGATTTGGCGTGGTTGGGACGAATACGTTGACGATGTGCTCGCCTGTGCTTGCCTGTGTTTCACCCATAGCCGTGCTTGTTAGGAAGCCTAGGACGTAGCAGCGCTTTCTTGGATACTCAATCAGTACCACCTCTTGAAAGACGGCCTTTTTTTGCTGACCGAAAGTATCGACGATCTGTTTGACCGTGCGATAGACCGTATTGATGAATGGCACTCGATCGAGCAAACGCTCAAGACCTCCCAGTATGATGCGACCCAGCACAAAGCGCGAACCGTAACCAAGTACTGTTATTAGTAAAAACACGACAAAGACCGAGATCGTCTCCAGCGCAAATTTCACCGCTGGCAAGTTACGCCACTCAGAATCAAGATACCAGAAGAAGAATTGACTGGCTGGATTCCCGAGTCTCACCAGCAGGAAATTGATCACGATGACCGTGACTCCCAGAGGGAGTATGACGACGATGCCAGTGATGAATGCGTTTCGAAGTGAGCGGAACATAGTTATGATAGGTTATTATTTTGAACGGCGAACTTCGTACGTCCAGTTTTGAATGTTAGAGAATTTATCAGATATTGACTGCCTGTTGGCTCCTGTTTTCTGTCTTTTGGAAAATAATATGATTAATCTTCATCACAACTACGATGGTCTCATTTTTGATATGGATGGTACTCTCGCCGACACCATGCCCACCCACTTTATCGCATGGTCGCGCTCCATGGCTGCACAAGGTATCGAGTTCACTGAAGAACGCTTCTACGCGCTTGGTGGTGTGCCCGCTGTCGTGATCGTTGAAATGTTGGCCGAAGAGCAGGGCAAAACGGTTGATGCTAAGCTTATTGCCGATGCGAAGGAGGAACTTTTCCTCGAACTTCTTAAAGATGTGCAGCCAGTCGTCCCCGTCAAAGCCATCGCCGAGTTCCACCGCGAGCACATTCCGATGGGCGTTGCCACTGGCAGTCCTAAGTGGGTGGCGGAGAAAATACTAAAAAGTCTTGGTATCCGTGACTGGTTTGGCGCCGTCGTCGGTGCTGACGATGTGCAAGCCCCTAAACCCGCCCCTGAGACCTACCTCCGTGCTGCTGAACTAATCGGTGTCGATCCTAAGCGCTGTCACGCCTTCGAGGATACTGAACTAGGTATGCAGTCCGCTCGTAATGCGGGTATGGAGGTGGTCGATATCAATGTGCTGCTGGCTTGAATATATTTGACGGACGCGCTGCTTGCGTCTCCTCATAATTAACTGACTCGGGAGTGTAATCTGCGTAAGTGTGAAGGCATTAAATGCTGAAATTCACCCTATTCTATCACAAAAACCCATGCTTTACATAAGAGCGATCGAGCCTAGGCTGAGGTTTTTGTAAAATTTGTGTGTCCTTGCAGATGCATCCCCCCATTTAGCTCATTTTTTCATGAAACAACGCACCATTTTGAGGGAAGTCTCGATCAAGGGTAAATCCCTGCACACGGGTGAAGAAGTTAACCTTACTTTGAAGCCCGCGGCTGAGGACACCGGCGTCATCTTTCGCCGCATCGACCTCTTTGGTAAGCCCGAACTTAAGCCTCTGATCGACCTTGTCGACGAACTCGTGCGAAGCACTACCATCGCTGATGGCCATGCCAAAGTCCACACTATCGAGCATATACTCAGTGCCCTCAGTGGCTGTGGTGTCGATAATGTCGTTATCGAGATGGACGCCAGCGAGCCACCTATCCTTGACGGCTCTGCTAAACACTTCGTGAACCTCATACAACAAGCTGAGCCTGTCGAGCAAGATGCCGAGCGCGAATACTTCGTCCTCGAGGAACCGATTTCCGTGACTCGTGGCAGCAGCTCCATTATCGCTCTGCCGCACGACGGCTTCCGCATAACCTGCACCTCTGCGGATGACCGCGGTATTCATACCCAGCACCTGAGTCTTGACCTAGACCCCGAGACCTACGTGGCACAAGTGGCCCCGGCGCGTACATTTACGATTTATGAAGACATCGAAGAGTTACTCAAGCTCGGTAAGATAAAGGGAGGCAGTCTAGATAGTGCCATCGTGATTAAGGGTGACAAGATAGTCTCTAAGGAGCCGCTCCGCTTTAAGGATGAATTTGTCCGCCATAAAATTCTAGATATTCTCGGTGACATCACGCTCGTCGGTATGCCGATCAAAGCGCACATCGTCGGAGTTCGCCCTGGTCATGCTCTTAATGCGGAGCTCTCCAAAGTGCTCAGGAAAAAACTTTTAGAAAAGAAGAAGGGAATCGCAGCAGCGAAGAAGGTCCTGCCCGTTGAGTCTCACGAAAAGACAATCGATATTCGAGGAGTACTCAATCTTCTCCCGCACCGTTACCCGTTTGTGATGATCGACCGTGTGGTTGAGATCGTGAGTGACGACGAACTGGTAGCACTTAAGAATGTGACTATTAACGAGCCATTTTTCCAAGGACACTACCCAGGTCGCCCAGTGATGCCTGGTGTCCTCCAAGTTGAGGCGATGGCTCAGGCTGCCGGTGTTCTACTATTGCGCAAGCTTCCTGCGGATGAAAACAAGATCGCGTTCTTTATGAGTGTCGACAAAGTCAAGTTTCGTCAAGCCGTAGAACCCGGTGACTCGATCGAAATTCGCGTAAAGTTAGTCAAGATCCGTGGCAACAAGATCGCAACCGCCACTGGTGAGTGTAAGGTCGGCGGCAAACTTGTCTCCAGTGCCCAGCTCATGTTTATGCTGGCCGAGGCCACGGATTAATTCTCTTCCTCCTTTTTAACGTTTTTCCCTTATGTCCACGGAGATCCATCCGACCGCTATCATTGAGCCCGGGGCTGAGCTAGAAGCTGGTGTCACCGTCGGTGCATACGCCTACATCGGTGCGCG
>CALBPO010000172.1 GCA_937899295.1 uncultured Opitutia bacterium | reverse complement strand
GTGATCGGCGACGAAGCTTGGCTTAAGGATACCTTCATCCCCGAAGTGCAAACACGTGGCGCCGCCATCATCAAGGCACGCGGCGCTTCTTCCGCAGCTTCCGCAGCCAACGGCATCGTCGATTCCGTTCGCGCGCTGACCACACCAACCGCAGCCGGCGACACATTCAGCATGTGCCTCTGCTCCGACGGCAGCTACGGCACACCCGAAGGCCTCATCATCTCTTTCCCTTGCCGCACCGATGGCCAGAAGGTGGAGATCGTGACCGACGTAGCACTCAACGAATTCAGCCGTGACAAATTCGACGCCTCCCTGCGAGAGCTGGTCGAAGAGCGTGAAGCAGTCAAAGACCTAATTTAATTCGGGGACATCCGCAAGATACCCTTGCCGATACTAGCTTTTTACAAGCCCGCCAGCCTCTTCGCTGCGCGGGCTTTTTTGTAGCTAGTGGCGCTCGTAAGCGCGCAGCACCCCAGCCACCACCACATCCGCATATTCGACCAGAATGTCATCCGCTGGAAGCGGCTCGTGGCATTCCCTAGCGCTCAGTGCTTTTTGAATCCGCGCATAGCTGCTATGGCTGTTGGTAATATAGGGCTCCATCAAAACAGTCGGACAATCGACGAGACGGAGCAGCATCAGATTTCGCGCCCAAAGAGACGGCACATCGGGATCAATACGGATCGCATTGCGACCTTGATAATCCGAGGCGGGTAAACCCGTTGCTTCAATCAGGGCGGAGCCTAGCGCGGCACCAAGCCGCGCTTCAACTGCTCCGCTTCCGTTGCTTAACTTTTCAACGAGTCGCAACTGTTGTCGAGGCAAGGCGAGCTCTGCCTCACTCAGGCAACCAAAGATCAAAACATGCGCATGGTCGCTATCGACGACTTGCTCCGTGTCACCGTCTGGCCACGCCGCCGCATTAATGTGCAGCGAGATCAAAGCATCAGGCTGGATGACTTCGTTGACCAGCCTGGCCCGTTCTGCGATCTCGCCCCTGACGATGGCCAAATGTATGGCGCGATTGCGGACGGCCAGCGCGTGACCAAGCTGCGCTTTGAGTGAGAGCTCCGTGGATGGCACTTCTTCTGCAGCAGCAAGCGGCCAATAATCAATAAAAGTCTTCGGGTTGATCGGCCGGCAGTCTTCACGGAGCAGTGTGACCTTAGCGCCGAGCCTTGTAAGCCGCGTGCGAATACGTTGCGCGACTTCGAGCACAAGTTCACCTTCGCGCACCCAGTGGTCTTCTTTGGAGATACGGAAGTTACGCCACTCCCACTCTGCCCAAATGCCACCAACATGACCGGGATCGAGCGCAAGATGTAGGCTAGCGAGAGGTCGATCGAAAGCGTTTATCGATTTAGGGGCGATCTGCTCGAGATCGAGCACGGCTGCGCCATCTGCATAAGGCGTGTAACGAGTCGAAAGTTCATATGCGATTTGATCAGGCATCGCCTGCGCAGAACATGGAATAGGTGACAGGGCAAGCCATACTAAAGCAATGGAGGGTCGAGCTCCTGCGTATCTACCTATTTGCCGGTAAAGGATGTGCAGAAGCGCGGCCCCCCATTCTTTAAATTCAATGCTCACTCTTATAAAAGTCTGATAGATCAGACCTCACACACCAATAGAAAACTGCCGGCTTGCACCGGGAGTTTAAAAAATTAAAGTCTTCCAGGGCTTAGGGGGTTTAGGAAGACTTCTCTTGGAATACGTGAACGTCGCTTTGCGGATAAGGGATACTGATGCCTTCGGCGTCGAACTTCTCTTTGACTGCCTTCGTAAAGTCAAATTTGACAGCCCAGTAATCTGCAGAATTGACCCATGGACGTATCACGAATTCGACACTGCTGTCACCAAGGTTAGCCACTGCAATCGTCACGACTGGATCCTTGAGCACGCGCTCATCGGCAGCGAGCAAGTCTTCCATAATTTGTTTAGCTTTATTTAGATCATCACCATAGCCGACACCAAGGGTCATATCAATACGGCGAGTGGGGTGCGCAGAGACGTTCGTGATTGCACTGCCCATGATCGTGGAATTTGGAATGATGATTTGCACGTTGTCCGGAGTCTTCATCTCAGTTGTGAAAATACCTACTTCAACAATCACGCCAGCTTCGCCACCTGCTTTAACAAAGTTTCCTACCTTAAATGGCTTGAAGAGAATGAGCAAGATACCCGCCGCAAAGTTCGAAAGTGAACCTTGCA
>CALBPO010000171.1 GCA_937899295.1 uncultured Opitutia bacterium | reverse complement strand
GCTAACGGGGCTTTAGAAATCGTTTCTCTCGATGCGACTTACTCGAAGTTATGAGCGCCTAACTTACGCCCGACCTTTTCCATGTTCAATTGAACTAGATCAGGCACGCCGTTTTCGTAGGGCACTTGCACTTCGCCCTGAATCAGAGGAAGCGCATATTTGTAGAAGTTGAAATTCATGCTAACGCCATCTTCATTAATCCAGCTCTCGGGGAGCTTTTTCACGCCGTTGGCAATCTCAGAGAGGTCGGCTAGGCCAGTTTCGCAGGTGTAGGTCTCGCCTTCACCACGGACCAGAGTGACCATTTTGTCGGTCTTACCTTCGACCCCAGCAATGACGGCAGCCTGGCCGGCCATATAGGCTTCGTCGTTATCGGCCTGCGAGGAACAATGGACAGCGGCGCGTTGGGCCATACCAAGCTTAACAGAGCGAGCTTTGACTTGAAGACCCTCTTCAGCGAGTCCACGAAGATATTCGCCAGCACCACCGAGCTGGGAGTGCCCAAAAGCATCAGCACTCGCGCTGTCAGTGGAAACGTAGTTGCCGTCGGCATCGACGAGGCCCTCACCTACGACGACGACGCAGTATTTATGCTTCTGCAAAACATGCTGAACGTCGGCGATAAACTTCTCTGCAGAGAAGGCAACCTCTGGAAGGTAGATAAGGTGCGGTGCGGCATTGGGATCGTCGCGGCGTTTAGCAAGTGCGGCGCCAGCTGCGATCCAGCCAGCGCTGCGACCCATCACTTCGATGACTTGCACGAGGTCGTGTTGACCCATGCCTGCATTGTCTGCGGCGATTTCTTTGACCGTAGCCGCGATGTACTTGATCACAGACCCGTATCCTGGGGTGTGGTCCGTAGTGACAAGGTCGTTATCAATGGTCTTCGGGATACCGATGACACGAAGTGCGTAACCGCGCTCTTGAGCGAGCTTGGAAATCTTGTCCGCGGTGTCTTGCGAGTCGTTGCCACCAGCGTAAAAGAAATAACGGATGTTGTGCGCTTCGAAGACTTCGAGCACGCGTTCAAAGTCGGCTTGCTTCTTGAGTTTGTAGCGGCAAGTGCCAAGAGCGGCACCTGGTGTATGGCGAAGGCCACGGATATTTTGCTGCGACTCAGCGGCGAGGTCAATTAGCTGCTCGTTAAGAATACCAAGCACGCCATTGAGGCCGCCATAGATTTCTTCGATGCACTCGTGATTGAGCGCTTCGGCAACAGCACCGGCAAGGCTGGCGTTGATCACGGATGTGGGACCGCCGGATTGGGCGATGAGACAGTTTCCTTCGAGTTCTTCAGGCATAATCTATTTAATCTATTGGATGTTAAAATTCGAGTGTGTAAATGTGTGTATGAGGGTGTTTTCTGAAAGCAATCCTTAAAGAATTTTGAAGGATTACTTAAAGAATTGCGCCAGGCGTGTAGCTGCCAGCGGCGGGGAAATTTTGGGCTTCTTCGCGGACGGCCGTGCAGAACTTGTCGACCTGGGTGGCTGCGAGGCCGGGCATCGCTTGAGCGCGGCTCATCATTTCAGTGAGCTGCTCTAACGAGAGACCAAGGCGGCTGTCACTAGCAAGGCGCTCTACCAGGTTGTTGGTCGTGATGTCACCAGAGCGAAGATCGCGAACGGTCTGCACTGCGTGCTCTTTAATCGCTTCGTGAGCTTCTTCGCGGCCAGCACCGGCTTTGACCGCTTCCATCAGGACGGTGGTCGTAGCGAGGAAGGGGCCGTAGCGTTGATTTTCCTGATCTATCACGGCGGGATAAACTTCCATCTGATTCAGGATCGTGAGGAAGGTATCGATTAATCCGTCGATGGCGAAAAAACTATCTGGCAAAAAGACGCGGCGCACGACGGAGCAAGAGACGTCCCCCTCATTCCATTGATCGCCGGCTAGCTCACCGGCCATGGTAAGGTAGCCCTTTAAGATGACAGCAAAGCCATTGAGTCGCTCGCAACTACGGCTGTTCATCTTATGCGGCATGGCGGAGGAGCCGACTTGGCCTTGGGCAAAACCTTCGCTAGCTAACTCGTGGCCGGCCATAATGCGAAGCGTCTTCGCAAAGCTGGACGGTCCCGATGCAAGGCGTACAAACACGGAAACGACTTCGAAGTCTAGACCGCGAGGATAGACTTGCCCGACAGTGTCGAGCGACGCGCCCACACCAAGGTGGTCAAGAATACGGTCTTCGAGGGAGGCAACTTTCTCGGCATCACCACCGAAAAGGGTGAGCAGATCCATCTGCGTGCCGACAGGGCCTTTCAAGCCCCGCACGGGATAATTGTCGATAATGCGGTCGAGCTCGCGAACGGCGCAGAGCAGGTCTTCCCCGAACATGGCGAGGCGTTTACCAAAAGTGGTGGGTTGGGCTGGCACGTTGTGCGTGCGGGCGGTGATGACGAGATCCTTCCATTGCTCGGCGCGTTCAGCCACTTTGAGCAGAGCAGCGACGGCCTTAGTTCGGACAAGCTCGAGCGCTTGAATGATCTGTAGCTGCTCGACGTTTTCCGTAAGATCACGGCTAGTGAGGCCTTTATGGATGTGCTCGTGCCCCGCAAGATCGCAAAACTCTTCGATCCGCGCTTTGACGTCGTGCCGAGTGATCGCTTCGCGCTCGTTGATCGAATCTAGATTGATCGTGCCCTTAACGCGCTCGTAGGCGTCGATGGCTTCTTGCGGGATATCGAGCCCGAGATCTTTTTGCGCCCGAAGCACGGCGATCCAGTATTCACGCTCTAGGGTGATACGACCTTCCGCGCCCCAAACAGCCTTCATCGAATTCGATGCGTAACGCGCGGCGAGGACATTTGGTATGTTTTCCATGATGGTTTGAAATTAGGGAAGCCTTTAAAAGTACAAATCCCCGCTCCTTATGCGACAAAAAACGGGGAAATTTGCATAGGTTGCCTGTTTATGGCTGCAAAAGATAAAAATGCCAATTCCCCTTACGTCCAATTTCTCGAAAGCCACAGTTGCCACTCGATTTTAGTGAATCATCTATGCCCGCGATTTCAGTGATCGTGCGAATTGGATTATTCAAACTGAGACATCGAAAAGATTCCTCCCCGAGAAGAGGATTTCCTATTTAGCGCGGGTTCTTGACCTTTACATGCCTACAAAATGCACATATAATGTTCATTTTTGCATATTAATAACCTCAATTACGCCATTGTCTGATCATGTCATTATTTAACCTGAGCGATAAAGTCTACGCCGTGACCGGAGCTAGCGGAGCACTTGCAGGTAAAGCTGCTCAATATTTAGCAGAAAATGGTGCCAGGGTGGCATTCATCAGTCGCAACCAATCTAAACTTGATTTAGCGGTGAAGGACCTAGGTCCTGAGGTAGCTACTTTTACATGCGATGTCACAGACCGCAAGGCGCTCAAAACAAGCTTTGATCTCATACTTCAACGATTTGGTCATATCGACGGCCTTATTAACGGCGCTGGAGGTAATATGCCTGGCGCCACGATCAGTCCCGATATGTCCGTCTTTGACTTAGATTTTAATGACTACGAGAAAGTGCTACAATTAAACCTTTCGGGGACACTGCTACCCTCCCTAGTTTTTGGTGAATATTTTGCAGAACGCAAACAGGGCGCGATCATCAACTTTTCTTCTGCCAGTTCTCAGCAAGCGCTCACTCGGGTATTAGGATACTCAAATGCGAAAGCTGCGGTCGATAATTTGACTCGATGGATGGCCACCGATTTCGCTCAGAAATTTGGTGACGCAATTCGTGTCAATGCAGTCTGCCCTGGCTTCTTTGTAGGCGATCAGAATCGCTCACTTTTACTTAACGCAGATGGATCCCCAACCGACCGTGGTCAGCAAATCATAAACAATACACCCATGGGTCGTTTTGGTAATGCACAGGAAATCTGTGGAGCGATCCACTACCTCTTGACAGATGCTTCTCGCTTCGTGACTGGCCAAGTTTTGCACATCGATGGCGGGTTTGGGATCTATTCTGGAGTTTAAACTAACGATTTATGATACGAATTTTACTCACAACAACCTCTTATCAAGATACACCAGGTCCACACCATGATCTGCTTGCCAGTAGCGGAGCAGAAATTGTGTGCGCGAGAGGCCCACTAAGCGAAAAGAGTATGCTGGAATATGCCGGTGATTATGATGCTTTTTTATGTGGGGACGATGTGATCAGTCAGGCAGTTATTCAAAAAGCCCTACCACGGCTAAAAATTATCGCCAAATACGGCATCGGGGTCGACAAAATCGACGTAGATTATGCGACCGATCAAGGCATTCCGGTGGCTTTTACACCGGGGGTCAATCACACCACAGTAGCCGAACATTGTTTCATGCTCATGCTTGCGCTAAGCAAGAAACTTATCGAGCACGTAGAATGGACCAAACAGGGTCTATGGAAACGGGAAACGGGAAACGAAATCGCAGGTAAAACCTTAGGAATTATTGGCCTAGGCAGGATTGGTCGAGAGATGGCAATCCGGGCAAAGGCATTTGGGATGAAAGTGCTCGCGCAGGACATTTACTGGCCAGAGGCGTTTGCGGAAGAGCACCGCATCACACGCATTGAAAATCTTGGCCGACTATTTAGCGACTCTGACTTCATATCACTGCACACAAATTTGACTCCCGAGACACAGGGCTTGGTCAATAGCGCATCGATTCAACAAATGAAAAATAGCGCCGTCGTCCTTAATTGTGGGCGCGGAGAACTCGTCCATGTGGATGATATTCTAACTGCCTTGCGGGACAATACATTAGGGGGCTACGGAGCTGATGTACTCGATGTAGAACCTGCAAGTGCAGATCATCCACTTTTGTCTGCGCCCAATTGTTTGATTACTCCACATATTGGATCCCGCACTCATGAAAGCGTTATCCGTCAAGCGACCAAAGCAACGGAAAACCTTCTTATGCTATTGCGGGGGGAATCCCCACATGCCCAGGTCAACAATTGCCTGCCGCCTAAGGCTCTCATTTAAATAGTCATTAAGATGTCCGAAGAATTCCATGTCGTTCAACCAGCCGCTCATAATGCATTAGTCGAAGCTGCCTATTTGCACCGCGGCTTCAATCAACACGAATCCGAGGCTGCCGCACGATTCGGGGAATACGCTGCGAGGCATGGTGTGCGCACTCATAATGCGATCAAAGCCCTACATCTCGATGAGCACTTTGGCAGCTCTACTGGAGGCTGCATTCCCTGTGCTGAGATCGAGTCGATCCCTTCTCGGTTTGCCGCCTGTGAGGTGTGGAATGCCAATACAAAAATTGGGCAAGCAAGTGCGTATGCTGCGATCGATCGTGCGATTGAGCTAGCCGACAAATATGGAATTGGTCAGGTCTCGGTAGATAATGCCTTTCACTATTTATGGGGCGGAGGCTACGTCATGGAAGCAGCAAAACGTGGCTACATTGCTTACACTAACTGCACAGCTGCGCTTACTGAGGTCGTTCCATTTCAAGGAAAGTTCCCTACCCTCGGCACAAACCCACATAGCTGGGGATTTCCGACCACAGACGCCATTGGCTTTCCGATCGTCATCGACTGGGCCACGAGCGTAGTATCGATGGGTCGAGTGCAACAATTCATTCGCGAGGGTGCGCAATTACCCGCTGGAGCTGGGGTCGATTCGAAGGGCCTGCCGACAACAGACCCAAATCAGGTGAGTGCTCTCGTTCCCTTTGGAGCTCATAAAGGCTACGGCCTCTCCTTAATCAATGAACTAGTTGCGGCCCTCATTGGAGGCAGTCTACCGACTCTACGTTGCCGTGATATTCCAGCGGGAGAAAAATCGACTCCAGCATATTATTTTCAAGTGATTCATCCAGATTCACTCAATGCGGGTGCTTATGCAGAAGGGCGCAATCAAATTACTAATCTAAAAGCTGTCCTCAATGACATTCTCGGTCACGGCAATGAGAACTGTCTCTTGCCTGGGCAATTAGAAGCTATGTGGGCAGAGAAAGTTGAAGCAGCGGGGGGTCTACTTTTCACCGAGGCTGAAATTCAAGCATTCAACCAAATCGCCGCTACTTGTGGGGCACAAACATTAACAGTCTAATATAATGTCACTAGAGATAAAGTCTTCGAAGAATTGTCAGTACGGGTGCATCTCACTCGGTGAAGTGATGCTAAGACTTGATCCAGGTGACGGTCGGGTTAACACCGCTCGCCAATTTAATGCCTGGGAAGGCGGCGGGGAATATAATGTAGCCCGCGGCTTGCGTCGCTGCTTCGAATTAAAAACTGCGGTGGTGACAGCTTTTGCCGACAACCCAATCGGTCGACTCGTCGAAGACTTCATACTGCAAGGTGGGGTCGATACTGCCCTTATACAGTGGCAGCCTTATGATGGGCTTGGGCGTAAAGTCCGCAACGGGCTTAATTTTACAGAGCGCGGATTTGGCATTCGCGGCGCGCGCGGCACAGCTGACCGTGGACATACCGCTGCCAGTCAGATGAAGGTAGGCGATGTCGACTGGCACCATATTTTTGGGGAATTAGGCACCCAATGGTTTCACACGGGCGGTATCTTTGCCGCACTCTCGCAAAGCACCCCAGAAATGGTCATCGAAGCTGTAAAAATTGCACAGCAATATGGCACGATTGTTAGCTATGATCTGAATTATCGGCCGTCCCTATGGAAAGATTTTGGTGGCCTTAAAGAGTGCCAAGCGGTCAATCGTGAGATCGCAAAATATGTTGATGTCATGATCGGTAATGAGGAAGACTTCAGCGCTTGCTTGGGCTTTGAAGTGGAAGGGGTCGGTGAGCATTTAGGCGCAATCAATGAGGCTAGCTTCAAGCGTATGATCGAACAGGTAGTGAAGGGATTTCCGAATTTAAAGGCAACCGCCACCACTCTCAGAGATGCACATACAGCCACCCTAAATGAATGGAGTGCCTTGGTTTGGCATGATGGGCAATTCTACGAACCCACCCGCAAATTTCAGGGCAAGGAGATCCTTGAGATTTATGACCGGGTCGGTGGAGGTGATAGCTTCGCAAGTGGCCTCATTTATGGTTTCTTGAAATACAATGACCCTTTGAAAGCAGTCAGTTATGGCTGTGTCCATGGTGCTCTTGCGATGACGACTCCAGGGGATACAACCATGGCAAGCCTACAGGAGGTTGAGAAAATTTTAGCTGGGGGCGGAGCCCGCGTAGACCGCTAAATTTATCCCCTCGCATCAATGTGCGGTAACTTTTTCACGAATCTTCCGTCGAAAGAGATTTGCCAATAGCGTAACCATCGTGATCTTGTTGGACATTCTCATATGCCGATTCGCCGACAACTTGCTGTTAGCTTTACCGAGAAGTCTCGCCAAATTGATTTTTGGCTGCACTGCGTCTTGTTCGGCCTCCTTGGCTTAGCGCTCTGGCCGCTGACCATATGGTTTGCCCAGACGGCACATGAGCAGAGTCGGATATTGCACGCGCTGATCGTTTTGGCGATGGCCTCACTCATGCTTGTGCGCTTCGGTGGGGTTACCATAACGCGCCCCCTGGAGCTAAACGCCTCTGCGCGGCGAGCCCTCTTTGCTGCATACGGAATACTACTACTGACGTATCTCGCTCCTTTTGTCACCCACTCAAGCCTAACGGGGCTACTGGTGATCCCCGCCTATTGTTGCGCGCTAACGGCAGCTGTGCGCTTCACTTTTGGCGAGGGGACGCGCCAACTTACGCGGACGGTGGCGGGCACGCTCTGCGCGTTTTTATTGCTAAGTACCTTTATGGCGCCACTCGATTGGCCCCTACGTTCAATAGCGGGTAAATGGAGCGCTTATTTTCTAGAGCTAGTCGGGCAGAGCACTGAATTAGGGCTATTCGGCCAAACGGGTGAGCCGCCTATATTAGTTTTGATGGTCAACCAACAACCCTTCCATGTGGCCTCCGAATGCAATGGTTTCGGCGTCATTATGACAAGCCTGCTACTAGCACTTTTACTAGCGATTCACCGACGCTTAAACATTTTTGATTTGGGCCTTAATTTGTTAGCAGGTGTGATCATTGGCTTCATGTTTAATATTGTGCGTATCGTGATCATCGTATTGCTGGCGCCTTCAATGATGGAACACTACCACCTGATGCATGAGATCATTGGGGGGATCACCTATTGGGCATGCTTGATTTTGGTTTGGATTTCTTTAAATGGACCGACAGAGCCAGAGAGGGCTCCGGCTAAATAGCGCTCGCTCAATTTGCGCTTTCCAGCGAGAAGAATTCCCACAGCCTCGAGGAACGATGGAATTAATCGATAGCCACTGCCACTTGAAGGGCTTCAAAGATAAAGGCGAACTGGAGCCTGTACTTCAACGCGCTGCCGATGCGGGCGTGCACCGCTTTATAACAGTTGGCACTTCGCCAGAGGATTGGGTGCCGTATCGCGAAATGCACGCGGCCTACGCTGGAAAAATCGACTATACTGTTGGCCTACACCCCTGCTATGTGGGCGATGACTGGGAGGCAGCCGTCAGCCAATTGAGTACCTTTTTCATGCCGCCTCATGCCCCCGTCGCCTTCGGTGAAATTGGCCTAGACTACTTTCATCTTCCGAAAGATCCATTACGGGCGGGAGAGGTCATACTCATGCAAGAGGCGGCCTTCCGGCAGCAACTCATGCTGGCTTCCGAGCTTGAGTGCCCGATCATTATCCACAGCCGCGATTGCTTTAAAGAGTGCGTCAAGCTGATCGATGAGTCGGGCGTCGACTGGCAACGCATCGTCTTCCACTGCTTCACCTACGGAGCGGCAGAGATTGCACAAATCATTGAGCGCGGTGGCCGAGCTTCATTCACTGGGATCGCCACCTACAAGAGCGCCCACGCGGTGCGCGAGGGCGCCGCGCTCGTTGAGGTCCTTGAGCCGGCCCGGCGTGCCCACGATCAGGTCGACGCCCTCGCGCAGCGTGCGGCACTGCGGCCCCATCGGCGAG
>CALBPO010000170.1 GCA_937899295.1 uncultured Opitutia bacterium | reverse complement strand
AAGGAGTGGCATTGTGAATTTGACCTATACTGGGGAGTGAGTGAGGCAGCCGCTCAAGAGAGGTTGGAAAAATTCCTCAACCAACCAGTCGAAGGCTACAACCAGGCGCGTGACATCCCAAGCGAAGACGGCACATCGAGCCTCTCGCCTTATTTGCATTGGGGCTTGATCGGCCCGCGCCAAGTCATGCACGCACTCAAGGCTAATCACGACCTCGGCAAAGAGGGACCACAGGTTTATGCTAAGGAAATTTATTGGCGCGAGTTTGCTTACAACGTGCTTTATCACTTTCCGAAAACGCCTGCTGCGCCGCTCCACGAAAAGTATACCGATTTCCCTTGGCAGCCCGATTCGAATGCCCTCAAGCGCTGGCAGCGCGGTCAGACAGGTTACCCTATTGTCGATGCGGGCATGCGTCAGCTCTATGCCACGGGGTGGATGCACAATCGCGTTCGTATGGTCGTTTCATCTCTCCTCGTAAAGCATCTGCTGCAAGATTGGCGCGAAGGAGCTAGTTGGTTTTGGGATACGCTAGTCGATGCCGATCTGGCCAGTAATACCCTCGGCTGGCAATGGAGCGCTGGCTGTGGTGCCGACGCTGCGCCTTATTTCCGTGTATTTAATCCAATCACTCAGGGTAAGAAGTTCGACGCTGAGGGTGAATACGTTAAAAAATGGGTGCCTGAGATTGCTAAGTTACCTAGCAAATTTATCCACGAACCATGGGAGGCACCCGCAGGCATTCTCGAATATGCAGGCGTCGAGCTGGGCAAAGACTATCCCAAACCAATCATCGATCATAAGGAAGGTCGCGAAAGGGCACTCGCTGCATTGGAGCAATTTAAATCCTAGGCGAAACTCCAACATTCATTAATAATGAAATCACCACGCCACCTCATTGTCATTTTTGGCGATCAACTCAATCGAGATGCTGCTGCTTTCGACGACTTTGATTCCACTCAGGATGCCATATGGATGGCTGAGGTCGATGACGAGTCGAAGCACGTCTGGTCTCACAAGCAGCGTATCGCGATCTTCCTTTCAGGTATGCGCCACTTTAGAGACGCGCTACTGTCGGAGGACATCCGGGTGGAATATACGCAGCTAGATGATGGCAAAGAGTCGGATAAACTCTCTAATCGGCTCGGTATCGACCTTCGTGCCTTGAGCCCAGAAAAAGTCATCGTTACCCAGCCCGGCGAATGGCGTGTGCTTCAAGGTTTGAAAAAAGTTTGCCGCGACGAAGAAGTGCCACTGGAAGTACGTGATGACCGACACTTTTACACCAACGTCAAGGACTTCGAAGAACACGCCAAAGGCCGCAAGTCTCTCCGCATGGAGTTCTTCTACCGTGAGCTTCGTAAACGCTTCGACGTTTTAATGGAAGACGGCAAGCCGACTGGCGGCGACTGGAACTACGATAAGGAAAACCGGGGCAGCTTCAGCAAGGGTGGACCCGAAGGGCCTAACACTGGCCTTGGTTTTAGGCCAGACGTGCTCACCCGTGAAGTGCTCGATCTCGTCAACGAGCGCTTCGCCGATCACCCAGGTTCGCTCGACTCTTTTGCTTGGCCTGTGACTCCAGAAGAGGCACAAAAAGCACTGAGTAATTTCATCCACAATCGGCTAGCCGTATTTGGTAAGTATCAAGACGCCATGTGGACTGATGAGCCCTGGCTCTACCATTCGCTGATCAGTACGTCGCTCAACTTAAAGCTACTCGATCCTCGCGACGCTGTGGCTGCCGCTGAAAAAGCCTACGAAGACGGTCATGCCCCGCTTGCTGCGGTTGAGGGCTTCATTCGCCAAATTCTCGGATGGCGTGAATACGTGCGCGGTATCTATTGGATGCATATGCCTGAATACATCGACCGCAATGCGATGGACGCGCAGGAACCCTTGCCCGACTTCTACTGGACTGGCGATACGGATCTCGAATGTCTCAAACAATCCGTCGGGCAAACGCTGGAGCACGGCTACGCGCACCACATCCAGCGGCTTATGGTCACTGGGCTCTACGCGCTCCTACTAGGCGTGGACCCGAAGAAGTTGCACGAGTGGTATCTCGCTGTGTATGTTGATGCCGTTGAGTGGGTCGAGCTCCCTAACACTCTAGGTATGTCGCAATACGCCGACGGTGGACTCATGGCCTCAAAGCCCTATATCGCCACGGGCAACTACATTAATAAGATGAGCAATTACTGCAAAAATTGCCCCAAAAATCCGAAAGAAAAGACTGGAGAAAACGCCTGCCCCTTTACTACGCTCTACTGGGATTATTTGATAAGACACCAAGACACTCTCAAATCAAATCATCGCATGGGACTTCAGCTCCGCAACTTGGATCGATTGAATGAGGGTGATCGCAGCGGTATCACCAAAGCTGCAAATGAAATTCGTAGCGTGTCCGCTTGTCGTACGCCCTCAAAAACTTGAACTCCCTCCATACACGCTCCTAAGTGAATTTGTCACGAAAGCAAACATGACCACTCCTAAAACTATTCTCATCACTGGAGCCAGCGGCCTTGTTGGAGAGTCACTTTGCGCTACCCTCATGGCACGCGGCTACAGCGTGCGTACTCTTTCTCGCAGCGGTCGCGGCGATTATCAGTGGGACGTCGCCGCAGGCCAGTTAGACCCGCATGTGCTCGACGGCGTCGATGCTGTTATCCATCTCGCGGGTGAGAGCGTTGCCCAGCGTTGGACAGATGCCGTTAAGGCACGCATTCTAGATAGCCGCGTCGATAGTACGCGCCTGCTAGTCGATTCAATTCTTGCGCAAGATAAGCGCCCGACCTACATCGCCGCTTCGGGCATCAGCTATTACGGAATCGATAGCGAGCGCCTATTGGATGAGTCCAGCGGTTCGGGCAAAGGCTTCCTCGCTGAGGTGACCCGCCAGTGGGAGGGCGCAGCACAAGCGCTGACCGAGCCTGGCGTCCGCACCGTCTTCCTCCGGACGGGCATTGTGCTCAGTGCTAAGGGTGGAGCGCTGGCTAAGATGCTGACGCCTTTTAAGTTGGGTGTCGGTGGTCGCATTGGTGACGGCCAGCAAAAGATGAGCTGGATCAGCTTGCCTGACCTCGTTTCGGCCTACGTCTTTGCCGTGGAAAATGTAAGCGTGCGAGGTGCGGTCAACGCGGTGGCACCAGAGCCGGTCACAAACAGTAAGTTTACGAAAACACTCGGCAAGGTTTTGGGTCGCCCCACGGTTTTCCCCTTGTCCGCGAGCCTTGTTAAAATGCTCTTCGGCGAAATGGGTAGGGAAACCGTTCTCAGCAATCTGGGCGTCCTCCCCAATTCACTGAATGAGCTTGGTTTTGAGTGGCAGCAAGCCGAACTCGAAACCGCTTTAAAACAAACACTGTCTTAATCTTAGGTTCTCGCCCCTATTCTTCATGCAAGCCACAGACGTCCTTATCATCGGAGCCGGGATTTCCGGCCTTATCTGCGCCACCGAACTGCGCAAGGTAGACAAGTCCGTGCGCATACTCGACAAAGGTCGCGGTCTCGGTGGGCGCCGGGCCACACGCCGTATGGCGGGGGGCCGCCTGGATCATGGAGCACAATATTTCACAGTGCGCGACCCGCGCCTCCAGGCATATGCCGATGATTGGCTCGCAGCGGGCATCATAAAGGAGTGGTTTCGCCACCTGCCTGAAGACTCCAATCCCGACGGTTACTCTCGTTACTGTGGGATCAACGGTATGACTGATGTCCCGAAGCATTTAGCTAAAGAGCTTGATGTCTGTAATTCTCAGCAGGTCATCGAGCTATCCCGCGATGCAGATCGATGGATCGCTCGTACCGCATCTGGTGATTCTTTTTATAGCAAGCACCTAGTGATCACCTCGCCACTTCCGCAGACGATGAATTTGCTTGATGCGACTGGATTGAGTTACGCCAAGGGTGCAAGCGATGCGCTACGAGCCGTTCGCTATGAGCGCGGGCTTGCAACGCTTGCCATTCTAGATGGTGCCAGTGGTTTACCTGAGCCTGGCGGGATTAAAATCCACGAAACACCACTCACCTGGATCGCTGATAACCAGCAAAAGGGCATCTCACCCGATGTTTGTGCCATCACCATACATGCCGATACAGATTTTGCTGAGGCGCATTGGGATTCACCTAACGAGGTGCGCGGCCCGCTCATGCTCGACGCGGCGGCTCCGCATCTCAGTGCAAATGTCCTCGAATACGACTGCCACCGGTGGGGGTTCACCACTCCTACGAACCCGTGGCCCGATCCTTACTTTCAAAATGCCGGCCTTCAATTGACCCTTGCGGGCGATTCATTTGGTGGCGCAAGAGTTGAAGGGGCCGCGCTCTCTGGCATAGAAGCCGCCGCTGCCGTGCTCTTAGGCTTAGTGTAGCACAGAAATCTAGACACAAAAAAAGCCCGCGATTCGTTACCGAATCACGGACTTTTCAATAACCTATTATCGAATCCGAAGATTTTATAAAAAGGTGAGGTATGGGAGCTCGCCACGCTCTCTTTCCTCGATTCACTGGCATTGGGCGCCCTCATCACCCGTCGAGTGATTGTTGGCTGCCAGTTCCCCGACGCTGCGTCATACCGCAAGAACGATTGCGATACGTTTCGGTCCCACAGCGGAACCTGATTCCAGTTTTAGCACTGGTTCTCTGTTGGGTGAGACTTCTCTGCCCGGTTTTGCGCTTGTCTGCCGACACTCACAGTCCGAACACGGATCGGTAGTGATTGAGATCTCCTCTTCCGTTCCTGTAGCCCAAGGTCAGCATCGATTCCTTGCGTCATCGATCGTTTGCCTTAGGCAACGGGTCTTGTCTCTTAACCCTCAAGTTGCTTTTATTGTCTCAAACGGACGGCCTTTCTACAGCCTCCCGCGCTTCAGATTTTATCGCGTTTCCATGATCACTGCCCGTATCCGGGCGCCTCTCACTTGGTTCGCTCACTCCGCGAAGCCGCAGTTCCTTTTCCCGTATGGATTGCGACACCCCTACGATCTAACAGCATTTAATTCGTTCACACTGTCGAACTACGTCATTTACTCCGCACTAACTCACAGTAGCAACTGTCGGTCTGTGACCGACTGTGTTTGCTCTTTTATTCCGAACCGGAACTAGGAGCATCACTCGGTTTGCAGCTGGTTCTCACTCTAGTGTGCCTTTTACTGCATCACTTTAAGTTGCCGCTCACCGCCAGACTTCAATTACGTGTTAAACCGAAAAGGCACGAACCTTTTCGTTGAAGCTGGTGACATGTGCCTGCCGTATATAATCACCCGAAGATAATCTCGCTGCCTTAAAAGGCAACTCGCAGCAGGGGCCAGGAACGTTAGCTCATCCCGACCTTTTTCCAAACCTAAGTTTGGAGTATATCTTGAAGTGGTATTCCTGACTACTTTCGTAGTCTTGTTTTGCACTTCATTTCTGTCAAAGATCACATTCCCGAAGGAATATGAATTACAATGCGTTACATTTTCCCGCTGTCAAGTGTTTTAAGCTATAAAACATTGCAAATCAACGACTTGTGAATAAATATGTGAATAAGTTTCGAAGCAACTGTGAACGAACGTTTTAGGTTTTCGTCTAAGCGTATTTGCACTGTGAATAAGTCAGGTTTCTCAAATTATTATAAAAAAAGTTTCTTTTTTTATAATTTTTAGCTACCGAATTGGGTTCGGTTTATCTCCTTAAAAAGCCAACATACTACTCTTAGATACCTGGCTTCAAAGGGCGAGTCCTTTAGGTTCAATACTAGGCGATTTTTTTATAAGTCCGGAATCAAATTCCTCGGATCGTAGAGAGAGCGAAGTCTTTGATCTTTGAGGGTGCCGGTAAGCTCGAATTGGAGAAGGTTGGGTATCGGTTTTGTGATGAGGTCGCCAATTTTGCGTAGATTGGAACCGGGCTTACCGGCGTTACCGAGGAGCTTGACTTCAACATTCATGTTGAGCGTTTGATCGCTGAGGCAGAGTGTCCCCGGAGCGTCGATCTGGGTGCGGTCTCCGTCTATGCGAAGGGGGTCGAAAGTGACTAGATCGTCCTTGTAGAGGAAGTCGCCACGCATGTTGTTGAGATTAAAGGAAGTGAAGCTCAGTTGCGTGTTTTGCAGGATCTTAGATAGAGGTCCGAGTAGCTGGATCGTCCCTAGTTTATCGTTACGGATTTCAAAGTGCCCGAAGCCCTGGTGCTTGAAGGGATCTTCAGTCGGGCCTTGCCCTCGTATATTGAGGTCGATTCGCGCATTCTCACTTCTGGGCTTAGTCGTTTTGCTACTTTGTAGACTTCCTTCAATATGATCGAATTGCGGAAGATCGCGTAGTGCTTGCTTTTGATCGGCATCTTTTAGAGCGAGCGCGTAGCGCAGTGAATTTTTGGATTCTACGGGCATGAAAATATCGATCATGGCGGTGGCTTGGCCGTCGGCGTAGCCGAGCTTAATCTCGCGTAGGTGGGTGACTTTAGAGCGTCCGAAGAGCTTGAAGCTGAGATGATCGAGCGGCACGTCGTTATAGGTGAGCGGGTGGTCGAGATTGGCGGAAAGATCGATGTAACTTTTGTCTACATATTCGGAATAGGCTTTGTTAAATATGGCTGCTTCAAGTTGTATTAGTGGGGTGCTAGTAGTTTTAAAGTCAGTGATGACTGTGGCTATATCGCTTTTGAAAAGTTTGGCCGCTTCGGCCAGAGGGAATTGAGCTTCCATGTCTAGACGGATCGAAAGCGGGCTTTTGACTTCGTCGCGCTTTGAAGCGAATGCGATGTCGCCGCGTGCCCAATCTTGGCCCTTGCGGACATTGAGATCGTGCAGTTCGCAGTAGGAGCCACGACCGCGCACAACAAGTTCAGCTTCATCAAAAACAACGTCTTTATAGCTGACCTTGCTTGCCTCAGCGTAACCGTAGTAAAGGTCGGGGGATTGTCGCTGCGTGTTACCGTATATAGTAAAATCGCTGAGATTGTAGTCAGAGTGACTGAAATCGACATTCTCAAAGATAGACCCCCACCAGCTAGGAAGAAGTGAGTTGTAATCGTAGGGTACAGCGGAGCCGATAAGGCTGCCACGATAATCGAAGCTGGTGGTATCAAGGCTAAACGTAAGATCAAGCCACTGCTGCTGACGGCGGAGGTAAAGATCTTCGATCACGAAGAGGCCGTTGGCATAGCTGGCGTGTGCATTAACATGATCAAAGGTCAGCTCGTTGATTCTAAGTGCTTCAAATTGAGCCGTGAGATCGGTGTGTTTGAGGTCAAAGCCGTCTTCAAAATCTAGCTTGAGTTCGTAATAGGGGAGTGTCTGGGGGACGATTTTTGGAATTTTTTCGGTAAACTCTTCGGGAATTAGTTTGATGAGATCTAGACATCCAAGTGCATGCACTTGGGCACTCCATGTCTTGGCGTTAAGTTGTCCGTTTAAATCGATGGCGCCCTTTAAGCTGTTAGCAGCACCTTGAAACGAAATTAGCGGATAGGCCTTTGAGTCGATCCGGAGAATGGGAGTGACGAGTTCGAAGTTCTGGAGGTTCAACTGCTTGGCAGCTAGGTTGAGTCGCGGCCATTCGCCTGAGAGCATGCTGGTGAAGTCTTCGCAGGGTAACTGGACCTCGAGGCCTTTTACGGCCAAATCAAAGCTAGGCACATTCAAGTACTGTGCGGTGAGGCGTATTGCCGATATGGGTACTAGCTTACCCTCGGTAAATTGAACGCCTCCCAAG
>CALBPO010000169.1 GCA_937899295.1 uncultured Opitutia bacterium | reverse complement strand
GGCTGTTTGCCCTGTCGCGAACTTTGCCGGATCGGAATGCAGCCGTGCGGCGAGGCTAGCCACGTCGCATGCTTCGCCGATAGCCCCCGTTGGGTGCATACGCTTGGAAATCTCCAGTGCTTGCTCGCTACCGACTATGGCTTGACTGAGTGGGGTATCTGTCAGGCTAGGAGCGATGGCATTAATGCGTAGACCACGCGTAGCATAGCTGGCCGCCGCCGCGCGCACCATGGCTTCAATACCACCTTTGGCTGCAGCAATCGCCTCGTGGTTAGCAATTCCTGTCTGAGCCGCAGCGGTACTGAAGAAAAGGCAAGAACCATGGCCTTGTTTTGACATGATTTTAGTCACGCTGCGCAAGGCGTAAAATGCACTGCTCAAGTTAGTTTGTATGGTTTGGAGCCAATCCTCGACCGGCGTGAGGTGTGCGGGCCTTAAATAGATAGAACCGATGGCGTGCGTGTAGCTGTCGATCGATCCCAGTTCTTTTTGAAACTCATTAATTACAGTCTCCAAGGCTTTGGGATCGGTCGCATCACAAGTTTTGAGCATGAATCCGTCCTGCGGTCTGAACGAGTCACCAGCAGCAGCTTTCCGTGCATATCCAGCGACTCTGTCGCCCTCCGCACCTAGCTTGACTGCGAGTTCGGACCCAATGCCACCCGTAATTCCTCCTATTAAATGGTTTTTTGCCTCGTGCATACGGTATGATCGGAGTTTGCTAACTTTTATTACATCTTATCATCAAGGCGCGAATTTCAGATGAATCAACGCGATGTCCAAAGTATAGCCCTTTTTGGAGAACAGCAAACTTTGTTCAAAAAAACTTGAACAAAATGAGATTTCGATCATTTTCAGATTTGATTACTACAAAAATGCCTGCCACACAGTCAGATACCCCAACTTTATCCGCATGGGAGACCTCGATGATCGACGTCTTTGTGCGAGCGGCCAGCTTGATCGGTTTACCGAGATCGATTGGTGAGATTTACGGACTCCTTTTTTGTACCCCCCAAGCGCTGAGTTTTGATGAGCTTGTTGAGCGCTTGCAGATTAGTAAGGGTTCTGTCAGTCAGGGGCTAAAGGTCTTACGCCAACTCGGTGCAGTCAAACTGCATTACGTGCCTGGCAGTCGCCGCGATCATTACCAGCCTGAGCTTTCCATGAAACGACTCGTAAGTGGCTTTATTAAGGACCAGTTTGAGCCTCACCTCCTTTCTGGCTCTCAGCGATTGGACAACATCGAGGCACTCATTCAAGAGGAAGGCGATGAAGCCTCACGTGGCCACGCCCTCGATCGTCTTGAAACGCTCCGTTCTTGGCAAAAGCGCACCCGTAAATTAATGCCCATCGTCATGGCTGTGCTCGGCGGAGCCAAATTTTTTGATAAAGAATCCACGGACCAAGAAACCATCATTTAAAAAGCCGAAAGAGTATTCCTTTCCACTAGGGGAATCGCCTAAAGGCGGGACTCCAAGCTCAAGCCACGCAATTTGCGTGTTCATGTCAGTCATCATTCATCGCGACGTAAGCGCTCAAAAGTCTCGGAATTTTCCCGAACGACCAAGGGCGGAAGCGTGGGCAGTAAAGCTGCAAGATATTGGATATACCCTCAGTTGTTCGCTTTTGGGCGCAACTCTCTTTTCATTTGCCCTAAACTAGCATCTCATTTTTCATATTAAACTACCTATCGCCGCTGCATTACTAAAGATTGCCCCACGATGCTTTTCCCCTTACTGTTTTTTCTTCTTCTTGGTTGCCTGGCCTCTTGGTTAGTCATCCACCTCTGCCTGCTCTCTGGCTTGGGCCAAGGGGGCGATGGGGATCCACAGCACCACCACACCCATACCGGAGTGATTCCTCGCATAGGGGGCTTAGGAATCGTCATGGGCTTTGCGCTTACCTACTTACTTTGCTTCATTTATTTGGATGATCAGGACAATAAGTCCTTGATCCATTACGGTATCTTCATGGGGGCCGCTGCTTCGTTCCTCTTGGGTTTTATCGACGACTTTCACCCGCTTGGAGCCAAGGTTAAATTTCTCGCTCAAATTATCATTGGAGTGATTGCCTATCAATTCGGGCTATCAATTGATCGGGTCGCGATTCCCTTCACTGATGTGGTCCTTCAATTCGGATTCTTCAGCATGTGGTTGACCGTCATCTGGATTGTGGCGATCATGAATTTGGTCAACCTAATCGACGGCCTCGACGGCCTAGCAGGCGGTATCGGCCTCTTGCTAATGGGACTGCTCGCATTTCTTGCGTATGAATCCGGCGCCGCGATTTCCTTAGTCTTAGCGCTTGGGATGGTCGGCGCGATTTTTGGATTTCTTTTTCATAATTTCCCCCCAGCCAAAGTCTACTTGGGTGATTCAGGTGCCTACCTCATCGGCTTTGTCATTGCGGCGCTCTCGCTTCTCAATTCCGAGAAGGGCACTATCCTTGCGGCGCTCATTGCCCCAGTCATGGCGCTTGCCTTGCCCATCGCGGATGTTGCCTTCGCCATGCTGCGGCGCGGTATTAATGGCCTACCCATCTTTCGGCCCGATCGGGGGCACATCCACCACCGCTTGCTTGCCCGCGTGGTTTCGATCCACGGACCTCTGGGATCCGAGCGCGAGCATAGCCACTGCGCCACAGCGTCACCAGGAGCTTCCAGAGCCCAGGGTGACAGGTCGAGGCAACTCGCGGTGGCGCGTCGCCGTGGACCAGCCCTGCCGCTCCCGGCGCCACGGGCCGTGCGCACTGCAGTACG
>CALBPO010000168.1 GCA_937899295.1 uncultured Opitutia bacterium | reverse complement strand
ACACCCAGATTGGGCTTCATGGGTCGTGGCTTACCGCGACTGGCTCGGTTGCCTCCTGCAAGGCCCCAATAAAAAAACAATCCCTCACATTATGATGGGCGCCTATGGCTTAAATGCTCGCTTTCAAACCATCCTTAAAGCGGTCGCGTGCGAAGCTTGGAAGATGCAAAAGGAAGCCCTCCCTGACCACGTGACCGCCGATGAGAAGGACGCGATGGAAGTCGGCCTAAGCAAAGGCTATCGCAAACAACTGTTCGGCGAGATCGAAAAGGCCACAGCTGGATATGCCCGTGAGGTCGAGGCACTAAACAAAGGCGAACTCCCCACTAGTGCCCTCTACCGAGCGACTGAAGCACTAGAACGCTCGGCAGGACTTATGGAGATCAACTTCAACCAGGCGGCGGCCCTGGAGCTCTTCTTTTTAAGTTCATTGAGAATTTGGACGCTCGCTAGATAACTCACATATTATTAACTCTTTGCTTCCTTAATCCTAATCTACAAGACTGTAACATCAAGATGACTAGTCAGAATAAGACTTTATTCATTTAAGCATTATTTTCTCCAAAATGTGTGGTCGCTATACATTACATGCCAATAAAAAAGCGCTGGCCGAAGCCATCGCTCTCGCGCTACCCGAAGACTACGAGCCAAACTACAACATAGGCCCGGGTCGCGAAACCTTAAGTATCGCTACTCGCGACAAGATGCAACCTGTAGCAAAGATGATGCACTGGGGACTCCGCACGCCCCAAAATTTCCATATTAATGCGCGTATCGAAACCGCAGATACAACGCCTCGCTTTCGTGAAAGTTGGTATGCGTATCGTTGCCTGCTGCCTATCAATGGCTTCTACGAGTGGTATCAAGACGGCATCACCAAACAACCCTACTTCATCTATCCACCTCAAGATACTTTGCACTACTTCGCTGGGCTCTGGTTTCCGTCGACCGGCTACGAATCGCCACCCTCTTTTGTCATTCTAACAACTAAAGCTAACACTTCGATCCGTAGCATTCACGAACGTATGCCCGTGATCTTAAAGCAGGTAAGCCAGGTTTCTTGGCTAGACGGCACACTCAAAAAAAGAGAAGTTCAATCGCTGGCTAGCAAAGTGCTTCTCGAGAAACATACCGTTTCCCGCCGTGTCAACAGTGTCCAAAATGAAGACAGTCGCCTCATCGAAGCAACCTCTTCCCTCACGGATGATCAGATGATGCTTTTTTAATTAGTATACGAGACTTCAATTACATATTTGTCACCCACACGCTTCATTGGCGGAATCTTATAATACCCTCGCCCCGCATCGCTTGTACTAGAAAAATCCTTGCCAACGGCGACAGTCGGAAGTTCTGGAGTAAGATTTCGACGATCCCCTAACTGTTTTTCAAACTCGCCATGACCGTATCATGCTATTTATCTTATCTCCTATTCAATCTATCAGCAACAAGCAATTAAGATCAGAAGAATGCTACTCGAGCTTTTCTAACCCGCCGTTCTCGCTGTATAAACTTAGAAGCTTTTACCTACAAGCATGAAGGCAATTATCTGGGGCTCTTGTGGCTCACTCCCCTCACCAACCTCTTCGGCAACGATTCGCCAGAAAGTCAAGGATGCGATCTGGGCGAGCCGCGAGCTAGAGTTTGCAAGCATTGAAGCGGTTGACGCCTACCTTGAAACACTCCCCCACAGCGCTCACGGAACCTATAAGGCGAACACTACCTGCGTACAGATCGAAGCAGGCACCAAAGAGCATATCATTCGCGATGCTCGCACGGGGCTTCGCGATTTTTCGCTCAGCCTAGGCAAAAACGCGCCGCCCGCTACCTACCATATCTTCGTATCTCACTTACACTGGGATCACATTCAAGGATTCCCTTTTTTTGCGCCCGCTTATCAGTCGGGAAACCGAATTATCTTTCACGGATTTCATCAGACTACAGAATCCGCCATACGCGCGCAAATGGACGCACCCTGTTTCCCTGTTCCCTACGAGGCGATGCAAGCAGAAATTGAATTCGACATACAAGAAGACGGCGCGCACTTCGCCGTTGGCGATGTCCATGTAGCCACCATCAAACAGCAGCACCCTGGCGATTCTTGGGGCTACTCCTTTGAACAGGGCGAAAAGCGTATCATCTTTTCCTCCGATTCCGAACACGGCCCCGAAGCTCGAGAAGAAGGCTACCCGTTTGTCGATTTCTTACACGAGGCCGACATACTTATCTTCGACGGGCAATATACCTCCGAGGAAGCAAGCGAAGAAAAGCGAAACTGGGGGCACTCTGATCACATGACAGCGGTCGAGCTAGCAGCACGCGCTAAGGTCCGTCAGCTCATCGTTTCTCACCACGAGCCAGCCTATTCCGACCCCAAGATCGAAGAAATCCACCAGGGCGCTCTCCGCTACTGCAAGGAATATAATCAAGAATTATCCCAGGGTAACCCCGCCACAAGGTTTCCGGAGCACATAAAAGTTGCCTTCGATGGCTTAGTGATCGAGGCCTAAAAAACAGCACACTTTCATGTCCGAAACTACCGATAACCTAACCGACGAAAAACGCAAAATTAGCAAAGCCGAGATTAACGAGCTGCCACTTATCGCATGGGAGGGTGAAATTAAGATATTGGAATCCTCCGAAGAGATGGAAGCCGCTGCCACAGTTCTGGCAAACGAAAGCCACCTAGGCTTTGACACCGAGACCCGACCAAGCTTTAAGAAAGGCGATTACTACCCGCCCGCACTCATCCAGCTAGCAACGGAGCACTGCGTCTACCTCTTCCGCATCAGTAAAACTGAGACCTTTGATCCGCTCCTCCCGATCCTAGAGTCGCCCGACATTTTAAAAACGGGTGTCGCGATTAAAGACGACGTCAAAGAACTCCGTGCGATGGAAGACTTCACCCCAAGCGGCTTCGTCGAAATCGCTGACATCACAGTGAAACTTGGCTACGAAAATCGAGGTCTTCGAGCGCTTGCAGGACTCCTGCTGCAAGGGCGCATCAGTAAAGCAGCTCAAGTCTCAAACTGGGCACGTCCAGAACTTGACAACAAGCAAGTTCGCTATGCGGCGACCGATGCATGGATCAGCCGCGAAATCTATCGTCTGGCTCTGGCTGAGCGGGATAGCTGACTGAAGCCTAAATTACCCAGCTGATCCGTTACAAAAAAGCCGCGGACGAAGGAAGTATCGAATTGGTCTCGACTAGAAAATTAGTGGAGCTGGAACGGAAGCGAAAACAACTCCAGTTCGATGATTATTCAACTAGGAATATTGGACGTAAGAGCAGGAACCAGGTGCTCACCAGACTAAAGGCCAGCAATGCTGTGCCAAGGACGGCCATTGTACGCGTAAATTTGAGATATGGTATCGCGTTACTCATGCCGAAAACCTTACTGCAAAATTTATTACGGAATCCACGCTTACTCTCTTCTGAACTCATAATCATGATGATGCCAAGCACCGCTGGCAAGGTGCAGATAAGCATCTTGATCATAAGAATTGCGAAACCGATATTTAAAAGTGGCATAAAGATCTACTATAGACCAATGGGGATGAGGAGGGTTTGTGCAATTGCCAACTGAAAAATACTTAAATTGTTAAGTATTTATTATTTTATATTAATAATTGATTTATTGAAGAGTATTCTCTTTAGCTACAGAGATGATTCAAAGTAATACCTGCCCACTGACTATTCTCGCACTCGCCTCTCTGCCATTGCTTGCGCAAGCAGAGAGCACCCAAACCCTGCCGACGCTCTACGTCGATGCCCAGCAGACGGCCAACATCCGACCAGTCACCACCTACGAATCAGTAGTTTCCAACCTTGAGTTTGAACCGCGCGTTGATCTGCAGTCGCGAAATATGGCGGAGGCCCAGGGTGATGT
>CALBPO010000167.1 GCA_937899295.1 uncultured Opitutia bacterium | reverse complement strand
GGAGGTGAGGTCGCGGTAACTGCACCCTGCCGAGGCGTGGTAGCGGGGTGCGCGGTGCTGACGCGGAGGATCCTGCAAGCTTCGAGCCTTTAATTGACGGTAAGACTAAAGCCATCTACGGCGATACGGTCGGTAATCCAAAGCTCAATGTTTTTCCCTTTGCTGAAGTCTCCAAGATCGCCAAAGAAGCCAAGCTACCGCTTGTCATCGACAGTACTGTAGCCTCGCCCGCAGTCTGCCGCCCAATCGAACACGGTGCCAACATAGTCATACATAGCTTGACCAAATTTATTGGCGGGCATGGCACAAGTATCGGAGGCATCGTCGTCGACGCGGGCAATTTTGATTGGGGCAGCGGTCGCTTTGACGAGTTCACCCAACCTGACCACAGTTATCACGGCCTCGTCCATTGGGATGCCTTCAAAGCCTTCGAGCCTGCAGGTGGCGCCAATATCGCCTATATCATGAAAATGCGCCTTCAATGGCTTCGCGATATAGGTAATTGCGCAGCTCCCTTCAATTCATTCCAGCAGCTGCAAGGCCTCGAAACACTGCACCTACGAATGGAGCGTCATTGTGAAAACGCACACAAGGTCGCCGATTTTCTTGAAGCGCACGATTCAGTGACTTGGGTCAACTACCCTGGCCTAAAAAGCAACGTACACCACGCATCTGCAAAGCAATACTTTGACACGGATAAATACGGCGCACTGGTAGGTTTTGGAGTCAAGGGCGGTCTCGCGGGAGGCAGTAAGTTTATCGACAAGCTCCAGCTCTTCAGTCACCTAGCTAATATCGGTGATGCCAAATCGTTAGCGATTCATCCAGCCACGACTACACACTCTCAGCTGGATGAAGCCGATCAGTTAGCCGCTGGTCTCACGCCTGACTTTGTTCGCCTCTCCGTTGGCATTGAAGATATCGAAGACCTCCTGGCCGACCTCGATCAAGCGCTGAAAGCATAGTCGTATTGGCAAATAAAGCACCTGAGTTTGCTCAAGATAACCAAACTGCAGTGCCCAAACTCAATCATCTCACCGCAGCTAGTCCATTGTGCCAGCAAGTGGCGCAATTTCTATC
>CALBPO010000166.1 GCA_937899295.1 uncultured Opitutia bacterium | reverse complement strand
CTTCCACCCGCGCATGAGAAAATTCTTTTTTACCCCGTGTGACTAGTCGTGCCGAAGTGAACTCTTTGTTGCCAAGTATTGAAACATCCGCATTAGAGCCTTCTAATTCCTCCACCACTTCTTTAGAGCGCTTTGCACTGACTATGTCTAGTCGAGCTTCAATAACTAGGGCTCCATTTTCTACACGAACATTCTCAGGCTGGTCGGTGTAGTTTTGTAGCTCTTCGTTAAAGCCAAGGTAGCCATAATCATAGTCCCAGATCTCTGGATTCGGCTTGCCTGTGTAGTCGAACTCATCCGACCAAGAGAATACCCAGCGCTCAGGGTTGAGAGAAGCATTGGGCGTAGCGCATGCCACGCTGGATCCAGAAAATAGGACTAATAGTAAAATGCTCGTCGCATTTTTAGATAATCTAAGAACGTTCATGTGAAAGGTGAATCTAAGGTGGTATTTATAAGTTAAAGAATTATGTGTAATTAGCGCTCCAATGCGTTAATTTATCAAATCAAATATTTTGCAGTCGGCAGAATGCTGACGGTCCGTTTACTGGAAGAGTATTTGTTCAGGTAATGTCACCCTCACGCTGCGAATGTTCCCCGTTCGTCGAATCACATCCTGGTAGGCATCTGCTGGTAACTGACTGCCCTCTGATACTTGTTGTTTGTCATCCTGATAGTCGATTTCTATGCGGATGTGTGCCGCATCAGTGCCTGTGCTATAGATGAAAGGCGTCTGGCAGTAAGTGAAAGCGAGTGAGCCGCTTTTGAGCTCAAAGCTTTCATGTTTACCGTCCACAGTCATTGCTTCAAAGGTGCGCAATTGGTGGGTGAATTCAGAAGCTTGTAGCAGGCGGGGATCAATGTTGAGTGCGCCCCCGCGAATACGAATACCTAACTCACCAAACCGCGTTATTATTTCTTCCTTTACCTGCCCAGTCATTCCGGGTTGCTGGGCACCACTGTGCGCGGGAGTGTGAGAATAGGGGTCGGAGGGGAATGCGCCATATTCCTTAGCAGTCTTGTTAAATCCTAAGCCTTTTCTAATTTTGTAGTATCGTACAGCCAATGCGTTGAGTAGCTCATTGTCTGGCGATGTTTTCTCAGCTTCCTTGAAGAAACATTCTTGTACCGCAAGTAGCAGCTTGGAAACCTGGTGCCAATAGATGCAACCAAGGCCCTCGAAGGAAAACATGCCACCACTGCGCCCAGTGAAGGCTCGGTGGTTAAATGTATTTTCATAGATATTCAGGATTAAGCTAAATTCTTTTTCTACTAAATCTGCGAGCCTTACTTCAGTTGAAAGTTCCTTAAGTAGTAGTAACAGTGTATCCTTATTATTTAATTCAGATGCAAATCGCAATTTACCTTGGATGTCTTTGCTTACCAGTCGTGCATCACCCTCGCTGATCATGTGTTGCAATAGTTGACTGGATTCAAGATCAGTCTCCCGAATTAGACCCTTATCCATAAACATTGGCAACCTGCGATCTGGATCCAGCACGTCCAACATTAAAGAGAGCGGAGATGGCAAGTCAGATGCATTCCTTGTGTCCATCATTGGGCCCAGTGGGCACGAAACGATTACATCCTCGGCAATGCAAACACTAACATGTCTCGACAGCAGTGTAACCGGTTACTTTCGACTTTCTTATGGGGGTAGAATCAGCGAAGATATGC
>CALBPO010000165.1 GCA_937899295.1 uncultured Opitutia bacterium | reverse complement strand
TCATGCTTGGGCCTTTTATATGGCTGACTAATTTACAATTTTTTCGTATTTCTATGGATTGCATTCCAGACTAGTCTCTACAAAATAGAGTAAATACCCTATGTTTTCCCGCCTGTATACCACAGCTATTTGCATCATCCTATTTCCAATCCTTAATCTCTCGGCGTCTTACAAGGATGAGGTGCTCTACAATCAACCCGCAAATGAATTAAGCCTTAGGGGTATCTCATTACCCACTGGTGCCGGAGTAGGCGTGACTCAGGTCGAAGCCAGAGAAGATACTAACGGGAATGGCATACTTGAAAGCTATGAAGGCTATACACCCAATCCATCTAGTTCAGAGTTTAGCGGAAAAACTTTAACAGATGTCTCAAATTTAGGACAGAATCCTTCAAATCATGGAACATGGGTCGGTCGCAATCTCTACGGTAACACATCCTCTATCTCTCCCGGAATCACAAATGTTTCAGTTTATGAGACAAATAACTTCCTAAACAGCGGATGGTATTCGGGCACCCCCTCTATCGAATCCAACCCTCTTCAAAATCACAGTTGGGTGAACTGGTATCAAAACAGCAACGCACCCCGCCGGATGGATTATGCAGTCAACAGAGACGGATTTTTACCAATCGTAGGCACCTATAATTCAGACTTTGGCGATCAATCAAGACCCTCCGACATCCCGGACACCTACGGAAGTATTTACAACGGCATCTCCGTAGGCGTCAGCGATGGCACTCATCGTTATGGAACGACCACTTACGACGGAGCAGGGCGCACCAAGCCTGAAATCGTCGCGCCCGGAGGCATTCCTGGATCTAATCCAGCTACACAATACACTAGCTTAGCAACACCTATTGTAACTGCTGCGGCTGCCTTATTGATCGACGCGGCAGGATCAAACGCCGCTGCCAAAGACCAACTAAGTCTAAAAGCCATTCTACTGGCAGGAGCCGATAAATCCATATCAGCAAATTGGGATCAAACTCCCACTCGTCCGATTGATGATGTTTACGGCGCAGGTGAACTAGATATTTACCAGAGTTATTTTATCCAGCAAGGTGGACAACAAATTGCAGGCAGCACAATCGGCACGCATGGATGGAACCTAAGCAATCTTGGCACTAACAGCAGCGAGACTTACGTAATCAATATCTCGATCGGCTTCAGATTACGAAAGCTCTCAGTCCTCGTCACATGGAATCGCAAAGTGACCAAACAAGGCTCTTACTTTAATCCATCGTTTAATCCATCGCTTCCTGACATGAATCTAGAATTGACCGATGACAGCGATAATTCCAATATCCAGAGTAGCGACAGTGCGGTCGATAACATTGAACATATTTGGAGAGATTCAGGCAGCGAGCTTGAAGCTGGCAGCTACACTTTGACCGTCGCAACTAGTTTAGCCACCGACTACGCTATAGCCTGGCGGAGCGAGCTTTATCAGAACTACTCACTATGGAGTTCCACCGCGTTCACTAGCAGCACACTGTCAGCGGAACAAGACCCCTCCGACGATCCAGATGGCGACGGCATAGAGAATCAGCTTGAACAAGCCTTCGGCGGCGACCCTGAAATAATCGACCTGAGTATTCTTCCCATTAGTGAAACCATTGAGGACGTCGGCCAAAACTATCTGCAAATCAGCTATCGTAAGCCGAACTTTGAAAACGGCCTCAACTACACAGTAGAGACGGTCACCGATCTTAATGGAACCTGGAGCAGCTCAACTAGCGAAGTCGAACTCATCACTGTCACATCTGAAACTGGCGGATATGATCGCTACACCTACCGAAGAGTGGCTCCTCTATCATCACATGAAAAAGCCTTTCTCCGAGTTTCCGTGACTCAATAAAGGATATAGACTTGACGCACCCCAGTGCTCGTCCATCTTTCGCAATCTTTCTCGTTCGGGCCGTAGCGCAGTCTGGTAGCGCACTTCGCTGGGGGTGAAGGGGTCGCAGGTTCAAATCCTGTCGGCCCGACCATGGGAATGACGGCACGCTTCCTCCAGAGCGTGCCATTTTTTTGCAAATGCTTTTAAATAATACCACTCTCTTTGCTCGTCGTGGCCTGATGCTCGACATTAGTCGCAACCGAGTGCCGACAGTTGAAACGCTCCACCGCTTGATTGATGCTCTGCAAGTGCTCAACTATAATGAGTTGCAACTCTATACGGAACACACCTTCGCCTTTGCTGAGCACGAAACGGTTTGGCAGAATGCCTCGCCGTTAACAGCCAGCGAGATACTCGAACTCGACAGCTACTGCGCAGATCGTGGCATCGAACTAGTGCCAAATCAAAACTCCTTCGGCCATATGGAGCGCTGGCTCAAGCACGCAGATTACAAGCCACTCGCAGAATGCCCCGAAGGCTTTGAGCATCCTCTTGCTGGCTGGCGCGATACTGGCAGCACACTCTACCCCGATGCAGACAGCGCCGCTTTCATGGATAAACTTTACGCCGAGCTACTCCCCAATTTTAGCTCGTGCCAGCTTCATATCGGAGGCGACGAGCCATGGGAACTGGGTAAAGGCCGCAGCGCAGAGCGCCTCCAACGCGAAGGTAAACACCGCGTCTATTTGGACTTCATGAAGCAACTTTTCGCACTGGCAGAGAAACACGGGCAAACTGCTCAATTCTGGGCAGACATTATTATGGAGCGCCCCGATCTGGTGTCGGAATTACCCGAAGGTGTTATCCCAGTCATCTGGGGCTACGAGGCCGACTCACCATTTGCCGAACAATGCCGCATAGTAGCGCGAGCCGGCTTCCGCGATCAATTCTACGTCGCACCTGGTGCGGGTAATTGGAATTCCTTCTCTGGCCGCCTAGATGTGGCCAAGGCCAATATCAACTTAGCTGCAAAACAAGGCCTCGCTAACGGCGCGCGCGGCCTGCTACTCACCGCATGGGGTGATAACGGGCATCACCAGCCTTGGTTCACCCTCTACCCCGCGCTCATCATCGCAGCGGCAGAGTGTCATGGGCAAAGTCTCGACGAGACCGAACTAGCCGAAATAATCGACACCCTCTTCTACCCGAATGAATCAAAAGGACATGGCACGAGCATCTGCGCCTTAGGTCAGATCGACGGTCTGCTCACGCAACCCTCACCCCCGAATAGTTTTCTAAACAGTGCCTTCTTCGCGAACGAAAAACAGCTAAACGAGACCCTACTCCCTCTGACTAATCAGGCCGAACTTGCAAAATGCGACGCGGCATTGAACGCGATCCGGACTGACGGGCTTGATCCCGAAATCGCCCTCTCCATACGCTTAAATCGAGCAGGATTAGAGCGCTGCCTCAATAAGACTCCCTCCGAAAGCAAAGTTCAGTTGGCTAAGGACTTCGCCACACAATGGCGAAGGCACAGCCGCGAAGGTGGCCTCGAAGATAGTCTGGCTCGGATGCATAGCTAAAAAGCGAACAAAGCAAGTTGCCAACGCTCCTTAAAAATTCCTAAATTAGACATCAATGTTGCAACGACTCACTCTCCTAGTTCTCCTATTATGGTACACCGCCCTCGAAGCTCAAAACCGAGAACTACTCGGTGAATACAAAATCGGCATCGTCGGGCGCGACCAAGAAGACGCCATCTACCAAGCTGCCCGCGAAGGGGCTCAAGCTGCGGCGCTCGAACTCAACGAAAAGTATTCGATCGACATTGAATTAGTTATTTTCACTCCAGATAAGAATAAAGGAGGTAGCCAGATGACTTCACTGGCCGAACTCTTCATTGAAAATGCGGACGGTCTAATCATCAGTCCGGAAAATACCGAAGCCGTCCGAGCATCCATAGACTTTGCCTTACAACAAGGCCAAGAAGTCGTCTTTTTCGAAAGCCAGCTTTCCGACCGCGAGTCACTCACTTCGGTGTTGGCCGACGAAGTCGAAGCTGGCCGCTTAGCAGGGCACGCGATTCTAGCCAAACTTCCGACGAAGGCTCGCGTCGCAATACTCACTAGCGCTACACCAGGCGCAGAGTTGGAGCAGCGCATGACTGGTCTACGCGAGGTGCTTAGCTATCGCCGCATCGAGACAACAATCACCTGTGCGCCCGACTATCTTTCTGCGATCGAAGCGATCCGTGCCGCCGAAGAGGCCGACCGCAACGATCTAATCAAGGGCTGGGTCTTCCTCGAGGATTGGCCGCTACTCGGCATGCCCTCACTCCCTTGGAAGCCCGGTAAACTACCCATCGTCGCCATTCAGTCCTCACCTTCTGCCTTTATCTATGTCGATCAAGGCTACCTCGATGCGCTGGTTGTCCACCCTTACTACGATTGGGGATATAAGAGCGTCGAGACCATGATTGAGAAGCTTCATAATAAGCAGGGACCCGAAGAGACCATCGTCCGCACCAAGCCTCGCATCGTCAATTGGCGGAATGCCGAAGACTACCGTGATAGCTGGAAAAAGTGGCTTAAGTGAAAACCGTGGCGGGTGATTTATTCGGTGTGTGGTTTTTACTTTTTGAGAAAGTTTATCCGCCAATTTTATGACTCTCGCCAGTATCACTGTGCCCAAGATCGCGCTCTGGCGCGACATGGTCGCGTACGCATTGCTTCAACTCTTTGATTTCAGGGAAACGAGCCTCCGTCTTTCGATCCCAAATCGATTCGCCATCTAAGCTTACACGAAAGGTGCCACCCGTATCGGAAGGACGTAGTGTGACAGCACCAAGCTCTGCTTCGAAGGTAGTCAAAAGTTCCTGCGCTGTCCAAGCGGCGCGGAGGAGCCAACGGCAACCAGGGCAGTATTCAATTTCGATTTGTGGTTTCATTTTCTGAAATATTTGCCTGTGACGGTGATGCTTCAAGCTAAGATCAGAACCTAGACAATTTTAAGTTTCAATTCGTAGAGCTTCAGCCTATCCATCGGCAAAGACGCAGCCAAATGAGCTATGCTTTGACCTCGAATCTCCAAATTCGGCGCGATAGCGCAGAGTGGATGCACGACGAAGTCGCGTTCAGCGATGCGTGGATGTGGGACTTTAAGGCGCTCGTGCTCGATTATTTCATCTCCGTAGGCGATGATGTCTAGATCGATACTACGCGGTGCCCACTCGCCTTTGCTCACTCGCCCGAGTTGCGATTCCACTTCGAGACAGTAGTCCAGCAAGGCAAGTGGCGCCATCGAGGTCTCGACCCCGACCATCGCGTTAAGGAAATCATTGGCCTCCCCCATACCAACTGCGCGGTTCTCATAAACAGGACTAATTTGTAAAACTTTGAGCCGATCATCCGCCGCTAAAGCCTTGAGCGCAGACTGCATTTGTCCTAGCCGATCACCAAGGTTGCTACCGAGTGCGATATAGGCACGCACTAGCGGCATCGCGTCACCTCCGCAGCGAAGTAGTCGCAAACGCAATCAACAGGCACGGAGGGTTTTTTCACTTCTACCGTCACAGATACAAGCTTGGCAAAACGCTCAAGTATGCCGACTGCGATGGCATCGGCTGCTGTCTCAATCATATTAAAACGTTGTTCGGTGAAAATCTCTTTGATCGCTTCGAAGAGTTCCACGTAATTCACCGTAGATTCTGGACTATCTGTTGCTAAATCGAGTGAAGGATCGAGCTCGACCACTACATCAAGGTGGAAACGTTGCCCCAACTTTGCTTCTTCTTCGAGTAGCCCATGTCGGGCAAAAAAAACCAGTTCTTTGAGGACAATTTTAGCAGTTTTCATGGCAGATATAAAACCGTTTCTAGTGGAAATAGGAAGAATACAATTTAACAAATCGATTGCTACTGAGGAGACGAAGCTTGGTAAGACTGCCAATTTTGCCATGCAAAGAGTGCCATGAAAATGGGTAACAGGATCGTACCGAGATAGAGGTATCCAGCGATACCGATAATGACTGCAACGATGGAACTGATCAAATGGACGTAGTGCTGCTTCTTAGGCCCTAGAATCGCGGCCATCATTTGTCCGCCATCCATAGGATAGACCGGCAAACAATTTAGGATCGACCATGCAATACTGACCCAAATCAAATTTCTGAGGAAGGGAAGAAAAAGAGAACCTTCCGGAATCGAAATACTGGGAGCAAGGACAATGAGTAGCACTCCG
>CALBPO010000164.1 GCA_937899295.1 uncultured Opitutia bacterium | reverse complement strand
GGTGAAGGGAAAAATCGAGCGTCCGAATCCTTACAACCCAAACCGTACCCTGAAATTCGGGCCGGATGCAGTAGAAATGACCGGACACTCGACTGATTGTATCGCAGACTCTGCGCTCGAATGGCTTCAAGATAAGCGTGACCCAAGCAAACCCTTCTTCTTGAAACTACATTTTAAAGCGCCACACGATTACTTCGAATATGCGCCGCGTTATGAGTCTCACCTTGCCGATGTGGATATCCCTGAACCTGAGAATATGTGGGATATTCAGAATAACGGTTCAATCGCCACACGCGGTCACAACGACGAATTAATGCCCTATATAGGCACATCGGTCGGGCGCCGTAACCTACGTCGCAACTATGCCGAAGATCCCAAAACACCATGGGCTGCACAGTTAGATCATTCGCTCAACGATGCGGATATCAAGCGTCAGACATACCAACTCTACCTAAAGGCATACCTGCGCTGCGTGAAGGGTGTGGATGACAATGTCGCGCGTGTGATCGCTTACCTAAAAGCAGAAGGACTCTACGATAATACCGTGATCATCTACACTGGCGACCAAGGCTTTTATCTTGGAGAGCACGACTACATTGACAAGCGCTGGGCCTACGAACAATCTATGCGCATGCCCCTGATCGTTCGCTATCCCCCAAGTATCGAAGCCAAGACTCGTAGCGATGCAATCGTTGAGAATGTCGACTTTGCACCGACCATGCTCGACTTCGCCGGGGTGGCGACGCCCAATTACATGCAGGGCCGCAGTTTTAAGTCCATCATCGAGAGTGGCGTGGAACCGGCGAGTTGGAAGAAGGCTGCCTACTATCACTATGCCATGCACATGGCGCACCACGATAATCCCGCGCATATAGCGATCCGCACAAAGCGCCACAAATTAATCATGTTCTACGGAACTGGTTGGCAAGGTGAAGTCAGCCCTGATACACCACCAGCATGGGAACTTTACGATTTGAAGAATGATCCCAGCGAGGATAACAATGTGTATGATAATCCTGAATACGCATCGGTCGTAGCCGAACTGAAGGGGCAACTCAGAGGCTTGCGCAGCGAATATAAAGTTGATGGCCCCGAGTTCGCATATAACAAAGCGATTGAAGATTTTTGGGAATACGACGAGGACGATCGTGCTCGTGCGATGGAGCTCTCTAATGAAGTCTTAGAAAAACACAAGAACGGAACCTGGACTCACAACGTAAAGAAGTCCGCCAAGAAAAATTAAAAATAACTACCCAAAGTAACCGAATCATTATGAAAAAACTCACACTAGCCCTAATCAGTGTTGCCGTCGCAACGACTTGTCTTGCTAAAGATGTTACTTACGAAGCAACTTGGGAGTCGCTGGATTCCCGTGAAACCCCGGATTGGTTTCCGGATGCGAAGTTCGGTATCTTCATCCACTGGGGTCTTTATTCGGTGCCAGCATATGCGCCGCGTGGCACATACGCGGAGTGGTATTGGCACGCCAAGGATGGTGATCAAACCGGCAAGCATCAGGCAGCAGTGGGGCGCGCCACCGCCACGCAGGAATTTCACAATCGTATCTATGGTGAGGATTTCGAATATTCGGATTTTCGTTCACAATTTACTGCCAACATGTTTGAGCCGGCTGAGTGGGCGAAAGTCTTTAAGCGCAGTGGTGCCAAGTATGTGGTGCTGACTTCTAAGCATCATGATGGCTATTGCCTGTGGCCGAGCAAAGAGGCTTCCGAGAGCTTCGGCATGCCATGGAACTCTGTGGACTCTGGCCCATCGCGTGACTTGGTGGGCGATTTGACCGATGCGGTTCGCGAAGAAGGTATTAAGATGGGGCTCTACTATTCGATCTGGGATTGGTTCAATCCGTATTGGCCAGAAGAAGACCAACCGACTCGGCGCAAGAAGCCCTGTAACGACGTGACCCGCGCAAAGTACATTCATGAGGTGATGTATCCGCAGTTTAAAGAAATCGTGGAAAAGTACGAGCCATCTCTGATCTTCTCCGATGGTGACTGGTGGATGGATGACGAGCGCTGGGAGACCAAGCCTTTGCTTGCATGGCTGTTTAATAATGCGCCGAATAAAGACGAAGTCGTGATCAACGACCGCTGGGGTAAAGTGCGCAAGGAGCATGGCGGTTATTACACTACCGAGTACGGCTCTGGTTTTGAGGATCCTAGCATCTTATGGGAAGAGAATCGCGGTATCGGCAAGTCCTTTGGCTATAGCCGTGTCGAAACTTACGATG
>CALBPO010000163.1 GCA_937899295.1 uncultured Opitutia bacterium | reverse complement strand
ATCGGTAAGCTCGATGCCGACTTCCTTGGTCGCGCCTGCTTACAGATTGACCTCGCGCCTGCCACTGCGGGCGATGTCATCGACTTGCCCGCGGGTCTTGTTACCGCGCAATCTGTTGTCACCACGCGGAACCCAGACTTGCAGAGCCCCGTCGACCGTTTGCTTACGGCTTGCTATTTCACCGATAGTCTCGACCAATTTATCGAATTCTGGAAATCGAATCCGGACTTCAACTTCCTCCTTGTCGCGACCCGCAGTGGTGAGATTATTGACTGCCGTGGTCTCATTCATGGTGGACGCAGCACAGGTAAAAAATCTTCTAGCGTGCTCGAGCGCGAGTCCGAGATTCGTCGCCTTCGAAAAGAGATTGAAGCGGAACGTAAAGCGCTGAATGCACTTCGCGAGCAAGCGAGCGGTCTCGACGAGCGCCGCAATACAGCAGAGGCCACCGTTGAAGAGCAACGAAAGCGCCAGAGCGAACTTGCCAGCGAAGTTTCTGGGCTTGTGGCTGAAGAACGTAACCAGACTCAGAAGATCGAACACAACGCCCGTAACCGCACGCAGGCAGAAGACGAAGTCGCTCGCCTTGATGCCAAGCATGGCGACTCAATCACCGAGCTCGAAACTGCTAAAGAAGAACTGGCTGCAGCAGAGAAAGGGCTCAAAGACGAGCGTCAAGGGGGTATTGATCTGGAAGCCGAGATCGAGCGCACCCGGGAAGCCCGCGACCACAAGCGAGAAGCTCTGGCCGACGTGCGACTTGAACTTGCCGAAAAGAAGCACCGCCTTGAATCGGCCGATCGTGCCCTCGGCGAAGTCCAACGCGAGACTGCTGACCTGCAGCATCGCATCCTTCGTCGCAACCAGGAGATCGACACGATCAACGAGCAAATCGCCGCGCTCAAACAGTCAGGCGCCAACGAAGTGAGTAAGAGTGAAGAGCTCGCTAAGACTTTAAGCATCGCCACGGATGAACTGGCCAAAGATCGCGAACATCTCAAAGGAATCGACAGCACCATCACCGAGATTGACGACGGGCTCTCTGGTCGCCGTAACGAGAACCGGAGCTTTGACCAAGAATTAACTAAGTTAGAAATTCGTCTTGCAGAGGAGCGTTCACAGCTTGGTTTCATCCAAAGCAATGCCCAAGACGAATATCAAACAGACCTCTCAAAAGTCGATTGGAAGACCGAGCTTTGGGAGGGCAACGTCGAGTTTGAGAAACGCCTCAATCTCGACGACATGGACGACCCCGATAAGCTCGCCGCGCAGCCCAAACACGAGCGACGCGACCCCACAGAGGAAGAGCTTGCCGGAATGGATCTCACAAACTGGTCGACCATCGAAGAGGAAGTCAGCGAGCTAAAAGGTCGCATCGCCAACATGGGCCCCGTCAATCTCGAAGCGATCAGTGAATACTCCGACCTGAAGGAGCGCCACGACTTCCTTAAAGGCCAAAGCGAAGACCTATGGAACTCGAAGAACAAGCTGGTTCAAACGATCGACGAGATCAACGAAACCTCGCAAACCCTGTTTAAAGACACCTTTGAACAAGTGAAGAAAAACTTCGCTTTCACCTACGGTAAGATCTCCGGCGGTGGCGAGTCGGACCTCCAACTGGTCGACTCCGACGACCCACTGGAGTCTGGTATCGAAATCATTGCGCGGCCTCCAGGCACTCGCCTCAAAAGCGTAACACTGCTTTCTGGGGGTCAACGCACCATGGCTGCCGTCGCGCTGCTCTTCGCCATCTATATGGTCAAGCCTAGCCCCTTTTGCGTGCTCGACGAGATTGACGCCGCCCTCGACGATGCGAATATCGGCCGCTTCTGTGAGACCTTGCATGGCTTTACTGATAAGTCACAGTTCCTCATCGTTACGCACAACAAGCGTACCATTTCAAATGCGGATACCGTCTTTGGTGTGACCATGCCAGAAAAGGGTGTCTCCACTTTACTTTCTATGCGCTTCAATAAAGAAGACAAATCGAGGAAAAGACCCGATTTGCTAGCCGAGTAGAACGATCTACTTTTGAATCTCAGCAAAGGCCCAATCAAGCCATGGCAGCAGCGCCTCGATGTCGGCAGTGTCGACCGTAGCGCCACCCCAGATACGTAGCCCTGGGGGCGCATCGCGGTAACTGCCGAAATCGTAACCGACGCCTTCCTGGTCGAGTAGACTGACCAGCGCTTTGGCTTTGGCGGCTTGCTCTTCGGCAGGGAGTGCTTGATACCAATCGGCTGTGATTTTAAGGCAGATCGATGTATTGGAGATCGTAGCAGGATTTTCCGCGAGAAAATCGATCCAGTCAGTCTTAGCCACCCAATCAGCGATGGCCTTGAGATTGGCATCCGAGCGCTTGATCAGTGCAGGTAGGCCGCCGATACTTTCCGCCCAACGTAGACCGTCGACCGCATCTTCCACGCAGAGCATGGAGACCGTGTTGATGGTGGCACCACTGAAAATGCCCTTAATTAGTTTACCTCCCTTAGTCATGCGGAATATCTTTGGTAGAGGCCAAGCTGGGGCGTAACTTTCGGCCGCCCTCGCTCGCGCTAAGCTCGGGCCTGGGTGCATGGCGGCCATCGGTCTTGGTGCTCT
>CALBPO010000162.1 GCA_937899295.1 uncultured Opitutia bacterium | reverse complement strand
GCCGAGTCGTCACGACCCAGGGCAATCGACCGGAGAGAGTGGGCCCCCCCAGGAGGCTCTACGCGGCCCCCGGTCTTGCCGGCCGTAGAGCCTGGCCTCGCCTATCCTTGCGCCATGAGCGAATGGGATCAAACGGGCCGCTCCGACGGCCCCGCGGGCGAGGCCGCTGCCGGCCGGCGGGTAGGGCTCGTGATCGAGCAGTTCGTAGGCGGGGCCATAGAGGCCGACGTTGGACGAGAGCGTGGCAGCGAGCACGTAGCGACCAATGAAGGTGGCTCGCTTACCTGTCTGCAGGTCAGCATGAAGGATGTCTGGTGTGTTTGGCCAGAAGTTTGGCCAGAAGTATTCCTTCGATTCGCCTTGGGTGAGTTCTTCAACATATTGCCGTAGCTCAGCAGCGGTGTTGCGCCAGGTAAAGTAGGTGTAGCCTTGGGTGAAGCCGCTTTTGGCGAGGTAGTATTTACGCTTAGGCCGGGTGAAGGCCTCGGCTAGGAATATGACCTCGGGGTGTTTAATTTTTATATTAAGAATACACCAGCGCCAGAACTCCATCGATTTGGTGTGGGGATTGTCGACGCGGAAGACTTTGACGCCTTGCTCGATCCAATACTCGAATACCGATTTGAGCTCATCCCAAAGATTTTTCCAGTCGTCGGACTCGAAGTTGATCGGTAAAATATCTTGATATTTCTTAGGTGGATTTTCGGCGTATTGCACGCTGCCATCGGGGCGCCAGCGGAACCACTTGGGGTGTTTTTTTACCCATGGGTGGTCAGGCGCACATTGAAAGGCGATGTCAAGCGCGACTTCCATCCCGCGCATTTCGGCTTCCTCGAGGAAGTGCTGAAAGTCTTCAAGCCTGCCAAGTGCAGGGAGGATTGATTTATGGCCACCTTCTTTGGCGCCGACTGCCCAAGGGCTACCGACGTCTTCGCTAGTGGGGGTAAGGGTATTATTTTTGCCTTTGCGAAATTCGCGGCCGACAGGGTGAATCGGGGGCAAGTAGACGATGTTGAAGCCCATCTTATGAATGAGGGGCAATTGTTTGGCGGCGTCCTTAAAAGTCCCGTGGGTTTTGCCGTCATAGACGCATGAGCGCGGGAAGTATTCATACCACGTGCTGAAAGCTGCTAGCTCACGCTCGATAAGCATTAGGGAGCGGGTGCTCGTGGTCTCCCAATCTCGCTGTGGGTAGATGCGGGCGATGCCAGCCACATGGCGGCTGTGGGCGAGGTTGATGCGTGCCTCGATGTCGGTCGTGGAGTCGGCTAGGTGCGCTGCCCATTCAAGGAGCTTTGTGGCGTGCTTTTTATTCGCACGCTTGGCGGCTTGTTCGAGTAGCTCGGCACCGATGCGACATTCGAGGTCAAGGGGGATGCCTTCTTCATGCTTCTTCTGAAAGCCTTCCTGCCAGCTGCCGTAGTGATCGATCACCCCAGCAACTTCAAACTCGAAAAGACCAATGGAGTCGGTGCGGTAAGTGACTTCAAACTCGTCGTTACCTAGTGTCGCCATAGGGAACACTTTCCAGGCTTTCGTATCTACTTTTCGGATACGTAACTCGACTTGGATAAGGTCGTGTGAATCGGCGAAAGCATGGGCGGTGAAGGCTACCCAGTCGCCGACGACTCGCTTGAAAGGGTTGCGCCCTCCGTCGATGGACGGGGTGATTTGATCAATGACGACACGGCGAGTGCCTGCGATTTTGTCGATTAAAGACATCTTTTTGAATTAAGAATTAGGATTTTTTAAGCGCTGCGTAGAGATCCCTTGTTTGCTTGGCGATGCTTGTCCAGCTAAAGCGCTCGACCGCTCGTTTGCGACCGGCTTTGGCGAAGCGCTCGCGTTTCTCGGGGTCTTCCATAAGTTGATTCACTTGTTGGGCGAGGTCCTTGGCGTAGGCAATTGGGTGGAGTGGGGCAAATGGGCTTTCCACTTGCTGGGCGACGGGAACGAGGAAGCCTGTCTCATCGTGGACAACGACCTCAGGGATGCCACCGACCATGGAGCCGACGACGGGAGTCTCGCAGGCCATGGCCTCGAGGTTAATAATACCGAATGGTTCGTAGATCGATGGGCAGCAGAAGACTGCTGCGCCTGAGTAAAGTTGGATGATGTCGGTCTTGTTGACCATCTCGTCGATCCAATAAATGCCATCGCGCTCTGCGCTGGCTTGAGCCACGGCAGCTTTCATTTCGGCACCGATCTCTTTGGTGTCGGGAGCTCCTGCGCAGAGAACGACATTATAGCCCTCGTTCATAGACTTGATTGCCTCCACTAGGTGGATGATGCCCTTCTGTCGGGTGATACGGCCGACAAAGAGGACGAAGGGCTTGTTGTTTGGGATCTTGAACTTATTCAGTGCTGGGCTGGGATCGACGGACTTGTATTCTTCGGTGTCGATTCCGTTGTAGATAACGTGAATCTTTTCGGGCGCGACGTTAAAGTGTTTTAAGAGGTCGGTCTTAGTGCCTTCGGAGACAGCGACTACCGCATCGGCCATTTCGAGAGCAGACTTTTCGACCCAAGAGCTAAAATCGTAACCACCTTTTAACTGCTCGCGCTTCCATGGGCGAAGGGGTTCGAGGGAGTGACTAGTTATGACGAGGGGAATGCCGTAGTTGATCTTGGTCATGATGCCGGCGAGGTGGGTATACCATGTATGACAGTGCACGACGTCGGCCTCGTTGCCATCGGCATTGTAGCTGATTGCGCGTTGCGAACTACCGAAGATGGGGTGTAAATGCGTAGGTGCATCGAAATTAGCCGTGTCGATGGGGT
>CALBPO010000161.1 GCA_937899295.1 uncultured Opitutia bacterium | reverse complement strand
GTCGAAATAAACCTCTGAGGTATAGGTAAAAATTTTAGACATATTGTTTGATCGCTGCCCTAGGGGTAAACTTACTTATATAAATGAGTCAGTAGCGACAAATACTTGAAATGAATCGCGTATTGTCTAGCTGTAAGCATAAGCACAGATATAAGTATAAAATAAACGCTAAGACAGCCTAGAACTGTATAAAAGAGAGTAAAACACTGAGCTCAAATGGCAAAATAATTAAATGAGATTTTTAGCGACAGCACTCAATCCATACGATACAGATTATATTGCAAATACCCGCAAACGGCGGATTTTGTGAATAAAACAAGAAACACAAGTATATGAGTACAGGAAATGTAAAATGGTTCGATGCCGAAAAAGGCTACGGATTCATCACCCCCGAAGATGGCGGCAAAGATCTCTTTGTTCACCACTCTGAAATCAAAATGGACGGCTATGCCTCCCTCGAAGACGGTCAACAAGTCTCCTTCGAAATAGGCAGCGGACCTAAGGGTCCATGTGCGACTGAAGTCACACCCGCTTAGCCTGAGCATTCACCCATTTTTATGGCAAAACGCGTTCCCTATCGGGAGCGCGTTTTTTTATTTTGGAGATAAGACAGCCCCTCGCGATGACAATTAAGGGTGGATACGACTCTATTAACTCGATCGTTAATTTGTAGCAGACTCCTTGCAAAGCCTGAGATTACTACAGGACGAAAGGATTCCAAGTTATGGTAGTTAGACTAAAAGTGAATGACTCGGCACACTCAGCAACACTTCACCAACTTCAATTGGATAGCCTCGCAGGAAATCCGATACAGGCAACATACGCCCGCCTGGTCGCTGAAGTTCGTGTATGCGTAATAGGCCCATGCCGGTGGCAACATCAAGGGTCTCACCTGCCACAATAACGCTGCCGGGTTGCGTAGAAGTAATCAGTTCGGCAAGTGAGCACATACCTACTTTGACTCGAGTTTCGCCGTGATCAAAGTAGCCTCCTGGCCAAGGGGTGAATGCGCGAAGCCGCGCGTCGATCGATGCAGCTGGTTGGGCGAAATCCAGTGCGCCATCTTCTTTCCTAATTTTACGACATTGATTAGCCAGACTGGCATTCTGAGGTAATAAAGTTAGCGCACCTAGAAGCGACGCTTTTAAATTTCTTTCTAAAAGAGCTAGCACCGCTTGGCCGACTTTAGTGCGG
>CALBPO010000160.1 GCA_937899295.1 uncultured Opitutia bacterium | reverse complement strand
GGCCAACGAGATTATGCCGCTCGTTGGTCGATCCGAGCGGTGGCAAGGATTGACCACTTGCCCAATGTGGTCGCGCAGCTTTTGCACTGCAAATTCAGTCGCATATTTATCCAGTGGGCTACGATGGACGAGCAGTCCCGCAGGCTTATCGATGGCTACATAATCTGCATCTTGGTAAATAATCTCCAGCGGATCGGTCTGGAGTTCTGTATTTTGTAGAGTTGCCAAGTTAGTCGTGCGGTATGTGCGGTGAAACTTATATATTGAGCATTTTTTTGACAGATGAAACTGTATTATTAGTCGATAATTCTTCCGTCGATCTTGAGATTATCTCCATTCTATCAGGGATGCGTGAATCTGTGGTAGATGCGGTCTCCGATCGAATCGAAACTTTCACTAAGCGTTTCGCTTTTCGCAGTTTATAGATACTGAATGGAGGTGCTCGCTTATACCTGACGGCAGCTACGCCCACATTTCAGACTACAAGCTCAGTTTTGCCCGAAAACCGTCTCGACAATCCGCCACAGGCTGAAACCCTCATTGGTTTACTATTTCGATTATAGCCATGCAAAAAGATCTAAATACTATCGTTGCCGATGTTAGGGAGAAAGTGCCCGCCATTAAGACGCGCGCACAGTTCGAGGCTTATAAAGCCACCATTTCGGGACCTAAAGGTGTCCTGACTGATGTCATGAAGGGTATGGGCAAGGTCCCTAAAGAGGACAAGCCAGCTATGGGGAAGGCAATCAACGAAGCTAAGATGGCCGTCGAAGCTGCCTTTGCCATGGTGATCGAAGGTCTCGAAGCAGCCGAACTCGCCGCTAAGATTGGTCCTGCCATCGACCCGACCTTGCCGAGCCCCGATTCCGCTCGCGGCACTTTACACCCGATCGCTCAAGTTCGAGAGGAGATGGTGGACCTTTTCCGCCGTATTGGATTTTCTGTCGCCGAGGCCACCGAGGTGGAGTCTGAGCATTATTGTTTCGACGCCCTCAATATTCCTGCCGACCACCCCGCCCGCGACATGCAGGACTCTTACTACCTGCCCGATGATCTTTCCGTGAACAACGTCAGCAAAGAAGGTGACGAGAAGTATCTTCTACGCACCCATACCTCGACCGTGCAGATCCGCACCATGCTTAAGGAGAAGCCTCCGATCCGCATCGTCGCGCCCGGTCGTTGCTTCCGCCGCGACACACCCGACGCCACCCACAGCGCAAACTTCCACCAGATCGAGGGCCTCTATGTCGATAAAGACGTCACGCTCCTCGATCTCAAAGCCACGCTCGATCACTTTGTGAAGACCATCTTCGGCCCCAAGGCCAAGACACGCCTTCGTCCCAGCTTCTTTCCCTTCACCGAACCCAGCTTCGAGATGGACTTCTTCTCGCCCGATCTTGGTAAGCTCAGCAACAAGTGGCTCGAAATTATGGGCTGTGGCATGGTCGATCCCGAAGTCTTCAAGGCCGTCGGGATCGACCCCGAAGTCTTTACTGGCTACGCCTTCGGCATGGGCATCGAGCGCATCGCCATGATTCTCCAAGGCGTCGACGATATTCGCTATTATTATCAAAACGACGTCCGCTTCCTAAAACAGTTTGCCTAAGAATGAATTGCCGTAAGAAGGCTCAAAAGACCCAAAATTGTAATATTCTAGCGTCTAAAACTATTTCCCATGAAAATTTCCTACAACTGGCTTAAAAATTATATCGATCTCGATCCTCTTGAGCATTCACCTGAATGCCTGCAAGAGGTGCTGCCACTACTCGGCTTTGACATTGAAGAAATTGAAAAGCTCGGTCCGCCGCAGCTC
>CALBPO010000159.1 GCA_937899295.1 uncultured Opitutia bacterium | reverse complement strand
GGCTTCCCAACCATCAAGCATTATGACTATTACTGAAATTTCTATTTTCTATCCTCTGGCACAAGGCGCAAGCGGCGGCGGTGGCTTCGGCCAGTTTTTGCCCATCATTCTGCTCTTTGTAGGTATGTGGTTTCTCATCATCGCGCCACAGCGCAAGCGCCAGAAAGCCCACGATAAGATGCTCAGCGAATTGCAAACTGGCGACGAGATCGTTACAAGCGGTGGAGTTTATGGCACAATCACGAATGTGAAGGAGGATCGTTTCGTGGTCCGCATCGCCGACAATACCAAGATCGAGCTCGGAAAGGGCTTCGTTGCCAATAGAGTCGCGCCTGCCGAAGCATAGATCACTTTTCTTTCTTTAAACCCCTAGCGTTCAGCTTTTTACCCATGTCCGGAAATATTCTTTGGAAATTCCTACTTACCGGCGCCATCATCTTTTGGTGCGTGATGAGTATCACCCCCCTGCAGGATCGTCCCTTCGAGGATTACATTGTTGCACAAGTCACGGCCGAAGAGGCTGATTTTTCCGACTTGCTCCAGCGTGCAGAAACCCGAGTCGATGCAAAAGCGTCACCCACGCTCTTCATCGCATTACGCGATCTTGGTGTCGAAGAGCAGATTGATTACGCTAAGTTCTTCCCGCAGATCAACGTCGCCGATGTGGCTAACCAGACCAAGCGTAATGATATTCTGCTCAAACATATTTTGAGCAAGGCGCAAAGCCAACTCCGCCTCGGCCTCGACCTCAAGGGCGGCGTCGGCGTGACGCTGGTGATTGACGAAGCAGCTCAAGATGGCCTCAACGAATTTGAACAAGAGGAACAGTTACAAGACGCGATTGAAATTATGGCCCAGCGCCTCGACGGCATGGGTGTGGCTGAGCCGGTGATTCGTGCACGTGGCGATAACGCGATTGAAATACAACTGGCAGGCCTTTCTACCAAGGATAACCCAGAGGTGATCGATTCGGTCAAAAAGCCCGCCCGCCTGGAGTTTCGCTCCGTGCATCCCGACCTTTTGCCTGCTTCGACACCCGCCAACCGGTCGCCCGTCGGTTATGAAGTACTCTATGAGGAGATCGAAGACCGCCAATCTGGCGAAACTTATGAGCGCAGTAAATTCGTAAAACTCATTCCCGAAGCCACGGGTGAGATCGTGGCCGATGCATATGCCTCACAAACCCAGACGGGTGGCTTTCAAATCAATCTAGAAATGACCAACGAGGGCGCTGACATATTTCGCGCCGTCACCGAACGCATGATCGGCGAGCCCCTCGCCATCGTGCTTGATGGTAAGCTCTACTCAGCGCCGACTATTCAAGGTGTGCTTTCTAGAAACGCCCAAATTACAGGTAGCTATTCCCAGCGCGAAGCTAGAGAGCTAGCTAATGTTCTTAATAATCCTCTCGCGATCGAACTCCGCGTTGATGAAATGTATGAAGTGGGTCCAACTATGGCAGCGGGTGCTCGTGATAGTTCTGTTAACGCCGCGCAGTGGGGTGCCATCCTAGTCGTTGGCTTTATGATTCTTTATTACTTCCTTGGCGGTCTGGTCGCAGTGACCTCCGCAATCGTCAATGTGATCATCGTGCTCGGTGTGCTTGCCAGCCTCGGGGCTACTTTGACTTTGCCCGGTGTCGCTGCGCTCGTACTCACGCTCGGCATGGGTGTCGATGCAAACATTCTAATTTTTGAACGTCTGCGCGAAGAACTTCGTGCCGGCAAGAGCATCAAAAATGCGACTGCAGGCGCTTTCGATAAGGTGACCTCTACCATCGTGGATGCCAATGTGACGACTCTGATCACCGCTTCGATTCTTATCTGGCTCGGCACTGGTCCTGTCAAGGGCTTCGGCATCACGCTCGCCATAGGTATCTGCGCCTCGATCTTCTGTGCCTTGGTCGTCACTCGTTTTATGATCGACTTCCTTGTTCACGGCGCAGGCCTTTCTAAAATCCTCGGGCTAGAACTCTTAAGAGAAAAGAAAATCGATTTCTTCAAGTTCCGTAAGCCTGCATTTATCGCTTCATGGACGCTCGTGCTCGCAGGTGTGGTCAGTGTGGTGATCCACCACGATAATATTCTCGGTAAAGACTTCACCGGTGGTGATGAAATGACGATTAGCTATTCTGAGCGGGTAGAAAGTGATGCGATCACACAAATCTTTGAAGAAAACGGACTCGGTGACGTCACCGTAAACTATCAGAGCTTAATCGGCGAAGACCGTGAAATATTGAAAATTCAAACTCCCTTCGATCAAGCGCGTCCTACTCTTGAAATTCTTCAAGGTGCCTTTCCTGAAGCTGGGCTTGAACAAGCCGGAATCAATCAGATCGGAGCATCTATTTCAAAGACGATTCAATGGAACGCGCTCTTCTCCGTGCTCGCGGCACTCGTCGGCATCTTGCTCTACGTAGCGCTTCGCTTCGAAGTTGGCTACGGTGTTGGCGCGGTCGTGGCAACGATCCACGACGTGCTTATGACGATCGGTATTTTCGTACTTTGCGGTGAGATGGGACTCTTCGTTAGTGGCCAGTTCACCGCGCCCATGCTGGCAGCGATTCTGATGATCGTTGGCTATTCGATCAATGATACCATTGTAGCCTTTGATCGTATTCGCGAAGAGCTAGAACTTAATCCCGGCACCGATCTGCGCAGCATCATCAATTTGGCAATCAACCGTGTGTTCTCTCGCACATTGCTCACGAGTATCACAACTTTGCTCGCCGCCACATCGCTTTACGTCTTTGGTGCGGGCGTGATCAACGACCTGGCCTTCGTCTTCATCATCGGTATCCTTACGGGAACCTTCTCCTCGATTTTCATCGCTAGCCCGGTATTCTTCTGGTGGCACAAGGGTGATCGACGTCACGTTGAAGAGCGTCAGCTCACGCCCAAGCGCTACGAGTGGGAGAGCCAAAAAGAAGCGTAGGCTTTAAATCGCTCCTTTCCCGTAGGAGAGGCTTTACGCCTCGAATCGATCATTATGATCTGGGTCGAGAGGTAAACCCTCTCCTATTGTTTAATCAGCTTTACTCTTATTTCCTAAATGCTCTGGAAGACAATCGATACAGACGACAAAGCGGCGGCTAATCTGGTCGAGCGCTTAAGTCTGCCGAAGGTCCTAGCCGAGCTACTCGTGCAGCGGGACATCACTACGTCCGAGGCGGCGGAAGAGTTTCTCCGGCCTAGGCTCGCGCAATTAGATAATCCTTTTGCGATGACCCATCTCGAAGCCGCCGTCGAGCGAATCGAACAGGCTATCGAGGGGAGAGAGTCTGTCGTCATTTTCGGCGATTACGATGTCGATGGCGTCACCAGCACCGTCCAACTCGTCAGCATGCTGCGCACGCTCGGTCTAGAAGCGCGCTACTCTGTGCCGCGCCGAATGGATGAAGGTTATGGATTGAGTCGCGATGCGATCGACCGCGTCTTTGGTGGCGAAATCCCTCAACTTTTTATCGCTCTCGATTGTGGCACTAATGCCCATGAGCCGATTGCTTACCTTCGTGAACTTGGCGTCGACGTGATTATCGTCGACCATCACCAAACGAAAACGCAAGCACCCGCCGACTGCATTTTCGTCAACCCGCACGTTAACGATTCGGAGGATGCTCCATGGCGCGATCTTTGCACCGCTGGCCTCGTTTTTAAACTACTCCATGGCTTACTCAAGCATCGCCGTGAAGCTGAAGATCCACGAGTTGAGGGCATCCAACTCAAAGACTATCTTGATCTAGTCGCCATGGGGACTGTGGCCGACCTTGTGCCACTGCACGCAGAGAATCGTATTTTATCATGGTTTGGTCTGCGTCACCTGCGTGCGAACGGACGCATTGGCATCCGCGCACTCGCCGAGGTTTCGGGCATCGACGGTGGGCAAGAAATGGCAAGCGCTGATATCTCTTTCAAAATCGCCCCGCGCATCAACGCTAGCGGTCGTCTTGCCGACGCTTCTTTGCCAATCAATTTACTTTTGCATCAAGATTATTCTGAATGCCAAAAGATGGCCAAGCAACTCGACTTAATGAATAAAGAGCGGCAAGGCATTGAGCGCAGCATTGCCAAACTTGCGGAAGAACGTGCCGCTGCCGAGTTTGCTGACGAGCCCGGCATTGTACTTTTTGGTGACGATTGGCACCCTGGCGTGGTCGGCATTGTAGCCAGCCGTGTGAGCCGCCATTTCCATAAGCCCTGCGTGATTCTTGGTTCCGAGGGCGATGAGGCCAAAGGCTCTGGCCGCTCAGTCGCCTCGGTCAATCTAGTCGAAGTCTTCCAAAGCTGCGCCCACCTGCTGGGCCACTGGGGAGGTCACCCGATGGCGGCAGGAGTTTCGCTCAAAACCACGGACGTTCCCGCCTTTAAGCAGTGTTATCTCGAAAGCCTGAAAAAGCTCTATCCTGCCGGTTTACCTGAGCCGTCGTTGTTAATTTCCACATGGCTCGACTATGCGGACCTCGGCGAGCGCCTACTCGAAGAGCTCGACCGCTTGCATCCCTTCGGGCAAGGTAATCCTGAGCCTGTGTTCGGCCTGCAAGGCATCGTGCTAGACGAGGCGCCCCAGACCTTTGGTGAGGGGAACTTTCGCTTTCGTATGCCAGCCAGCCCAAGTGCAAGGCGTGGCATTGCAGGCATCGCTTGGCGTCTAGGTGCCGCGCCCGACGTCGGGCAGAAGGTTGATATGGCGATTCGCTTTTCTTGGAATTATTGGCGCGATAGCCGTAACCCACAAGTCACCTTGGTGGACTGGAAGCCATCGGAGTAGTTTATGAAGGGACGCCTCTACGCTGCCCGTATTGCATCCGTCCTTCACAGGGTTGCTATAGATCTCAATATTATTTAATCATACCAAAATGAAAAAAGTCTTTATCTCCGGATGTTATGATATCCTCCACGGTGGGCATATCCAATTCTTTAAAGAAGCTCGCGCTTTAGGGAATCACCTAACCGTTTGCTTTGCTTCGGACAAGGTGCTTTGGGAGCACAAGAAACGCCGTAGCTCGCTCCCGCAGGATCATAAATTAGCGCTCATGACTGCGCTCGACATGGTCGACCAAGTTGTGATCGGCGATTGCAATGAGCTCGGGCTTGATTTCAAGGAGCACTTTCTCAAGATCGAGCCCGACGTGCTTGCAGTGACCGAGGACGATCAATACGCCGACGCTAAGCGGGCGCTTTGCGCTCAAGTCGGTGCCGAGTATATCGTGCTACCCAAAACACCACCGCAGTTTACGCCCGTTTCCACGTCCTCGATTGTTCGCAATATTCGCACTCCTGCTGATGCGCCTCTGCGGGTCGATTTTGGGGGCGGCTGGCTCGACGTACCACGCCATGCCCGCAAGGGTGGATTTATCGTCAACTGTGCGATCTCTCCAATGGTTTCTCTGACAAACTGGTGCTATGAGAAAAAGTCAGGCCTTGGCGGCAGCGGCGCTTGGGCACTACTCAATGGGCATGATGGTGTCGAGAGCGAGCTGAATCTTGGCGTGGGCTGGCAAGACCCCGCCATTATCCGCGAGACAGGCCTCTGCGTTTGGCGCAGCGGCGAAAAACCTGTGCTCCACTTTAAACGTAACGGCGATTTTCTCCACGGCCACATGGCACTGCACTATACCGATATCCCTCACGACACTCCAGGCAACGCAGATAACGACCGCGACTACGACATGATCGAAGCCGCAGGACTCCTTGCAAAAGATGCCGTTCGCGATGCCAGTGTCTCCAAACTCGGTGAAGCCGTCAGTTTGACCTACCAAATGCAGCTTAAGGAAGGCATGCAGCCCCTGCCAGAGGCGGCAGGCTGTGTCGGCCGGAAATACGCTGGCGGCGGTGGGGCGGGGTGCGCGCCGGCGGTTTTTGAGAAGCCCAAGGCGACGGAGGCGTTCGGCGCCTGGGCGGCGGGCGGCCGCCCCGTGGGCCCCG
>CALBPO010000158.1 GCA_937899295.1 uncultured Opitutia bacterium | reverse complement strand
CCCGAGTAACCAGGCAGCCGTCAGTCCAGCGACACCGCAGCCGACAACAGCTATCTTCAGAGGTTTATCATATCCAGACATTGCTTATTACGGCTTGGCGAAGAGGTAATGCATTACAGGCCATTCTTCGCCATCATTGTATGCGAAGAGCTCCGAGCAGGCCATGTAAAAAATGCGCCAGCGCTGCACCCATATTTTCGCATCCTTTCTTCCATAGCATTTTTGGAAGATTTCCAACACAGCATCTGCATTCTGATCCTGCTTTTTCAACCAAGCCTCTAGGGTGCGACTGTAGTGCTTACCGTTCACTGTCCAGCGAGCCTCTTCTACCAATGTTTCTGCGGCGGTCGGCAGCAAGTCAGCTGAAGGCATGATGCCACCCGTGAAAAAATATTGCGACATCCAGTCCTTCGCGCTCTTGGCTTCAAATAAATAGCTGTGTTCCTTGTGAGTAAAGATATGGACGAATAGCTTACCACTCGGGTTCAACCCGTCAGCGATCAGACCTAATAATGCGCGGTGATTACGAACATGCTCAAACATTTCAACCGATACGACTCTATCGAAGCCTCCTGCGGGTTCGAAATCGTTGATATCGCAAATCACGACTTCGAGGTTCGTCAGTTGACGCTTCAACGCTTGAGATTTTATATACTCGCGTTGGCTCTTTGAATTACTAACCGCCACGATCTCACAAGTTGGATAATTAGTCGCCATCCAAAGAGACAGTGAACCCCAGCCACAACCAATTTCTAGGATTCTTTGCCCGTCCATCAGCTCAGCGCGCTGACAAGTGCGCTCCAGCATGGCGGCCTCCGACTCGTCAAGACTCTCTGATCCTATTGGCCAAAGACCACTGCTATACTTCAAATGTTTACCCAAAACAGTCTGGAAATAGGCTGTAGGAATCTCGTAGTGCTGCTCATTGGCAGCGTGGGTATCGACCGCTAATGAGCTCGATTCGAGTTCAGCAATCCACTCGGATTGTGTCATCGATTCAAGTTGTATTTGATCTAGACGATCTTGCAGGAGCTTGCGTATGCCATACCGTATTATTGTATCCGTGGCAAAGCCACGTTCTGCTAGTTGAATTCCAATACTCATCATTAAGTTGTATAATTTAAACGCCATATTAGAGGCGATCCTTACTCGCATGTGTAAGGTTTTCAATTATCTCACGGTTGTTTGGTGTTCACAATTCGCTAACTTCAAACTTAGACCATCGCTTTCAGCCTAACATTTGTTCGACCCCACCCTTTATGCACACACAGACCATTCCTGACACACGCTACTTGCAAGCCCTCACTCAATCTGAGCCAAACCTTCTCGGTGCGCCCGCATCTGGGTCAGAGGGCGAGACTACCATGCTTGAACGTGTTAAATCATTATTCAGCGACTATTGTTACGAGAATCTCTCCAAAAACGTGACGCAAGTTTATGCTGAGAAGACGTATTTTCGGGACGCTTTTAAACAGTTTGAAAGTGCTGAAGAGATCCGCGAGTACATGCTTGCCGGTCTTAAGCCACTTGAGGGCGCTGAATTCGTCTTCAACCGTGTAGCTAGGAGCGGCAGCGATTACTACTTAGACTGGACAATGCGCTTAGATTTTAAAAAGACCCCTACAGGCACCTGGGAAGAGTCCATCGGTATGACACACATGCGCTTCAACGCCGATGGAAAGGTCATCTTCCATCAAGACTACTGGGATCCCACCGATATAGTCTACCGCCGCATCCCCATTGCCAAACAGCTAATCGCCTTCGTTAAGGACAAGATGTGAGCTCGACCTGAGGCAGTGAACCAAAAAAGGCCGCCCTTGCGGACGACCCTTAAAATGGTGGTGAGAGCCGGATTCGAACCAGCGAACTCATAGAGAACAGATTTACAGTCTGCGTGCTTTAGCCACTTGCATATCTCACCAAAAAGTTGAGAAGTCGTGGACTTTAGGTCCCAATCGCACGATGCCAAGTAGTTTTTTGAATATTATTCTGTGCCCCTCTAAGTGCCTTTTGTCGAACATACTTAGCTCCAGGACTCGCTGCATAGCTTTTGACTATGCCCAAGCCACCTAGAACCGTGATCCTGTGAGACTAAGCGAGCTGTTCCGCTAAGTGCTTACGCGACAACCTTCTGTGT
>CALBPO010000157.1 GCA_937899295.1 uncultured Opitutia bacterium | reverse complement strand
GACACGTGAGAGCAGTGATACGAATGCCGAGGGCGCAGATGTGCATGCACATGCAGGGGGAGGCAGACGGACACAGCCCGCCGGGAGGGCGCGAGAATCGCTGCCCTTTTCCGCGCCGCCGTCGTCGCCATACGCGTCATCGTGAGATCAAGGGTTAATTAAGTTCGGCATCAAACATTATTTTTCTCAAACCCGCTGTAGTGGCGGGTTTTTTTTATTGGTCGATTTAATTTGTCAACCACGTCCCGATCTAAACCCTCGGGACTAGGTGATGGATAAGTCTCATTTTTTTCAGCGTTTACTAGCGACTCTTCGCGAAGAGCTCTTGCATGCCGTCAATGCGTCCAAAGATGCTGCGGAGTATGCGACCAACGAGGAATCACGCGCCGAGTCGCAGTGGGATACTCAGGGACTAGAAGCCTCTTACCTCGCAGCAGGGCAAGCTACCCAAGCGCGGCAATGGGCAGAGGCTGTCGAAGAGCTCCAATCGGAGCGGGAGGATTTGCTCAAACCTAATGATCAAGTCTCTCTTGGAGCACTTTTCAGCTGTGACTTTGGGGAGGGAATCGAATGGTTCTTCTTCGCAGGCACCGCGGGTGGACAGACGATTCCTATGGATGGTCTTGAAGTCACAGTGATCACGGCACAATCACCGTTAGCTGGGCGCTTGTTAGGTCGTAAAGCGGGCGATTCTTTCAAATTACCCAACACGTCACTCGGGCAGGTCTTGACGGTCGAGTGATTCTGCATCCATCTCTATGCAGTATGAAAATCTATACCTATAAAAACTGCGGAAGCTGCAAAAAGGCGACTAAGTGGCTTGATGCGCAAGGTATTGACTATGATGAACGATCTATCCGTGAGACGCCTCCGTTAGAAAGTGAGCTGAAGCAAATGCTCGATTTTCAAGGTGGTGATTTGCGTAAACTTTTCAACACCGCTGGTGGCGATTACCGAGAGCTAAACATGAAGTTTAAGCTGCCACAAATGCCTCAAGCCGAAGCCCTCAATTTACTGGCTGGCCGTGGTAATCTAGTCAAACGTCCATTCGCTTTGGGTGATTCTTTTGGCCTAGTCGGTTTTAAGGAAGACCTCTGGTTAGACACTCTGACTTGAAACCATTATTCTGAATACTTCTATGAGTGCTATTGAAGATTTAATCAAAACTGTCGCCGCCCTGCGTGAACCAGATACTGGTTGCCCATGGGACATTGAACAAGACCATCAATCTATCGCCGAATGTCTTGTCGACGAGTGTTGTGAGCTTTTGCAGACGATCGACCGTCTCGACCTGGATCATATGCAAGAAGAGTTGGGTGATGTACTTCTTCAGGTTGTCATGCACACTCAGATGGCCCAGGAGGCTGGGCATTTCGACTTCGAGAGCGTCTGTCATGTGGTCAATGAAAAATTGATACGTCGTCATCCTCATGTCTTCGGAAAGGATAGCCTCAATTCCTCGGAAGCTGTACTCGTGCAGTGGGATGAGATTAAGTCAGCCGAGCGTAAGCGTGGCCCCACACAATCTGGTATATTTAAGGATTTGCCCAGGCAGCTGCCTGCACTGATGTTTGCAAAGGATGTTTATAAGCAGATTCAAAAGCTGGAATTGCCCGTCGAGGCAATCATTGATCAGAAGGCAATTGATGCCGTTTCAGCCACTTTGGATGAGGTAACTCTTGGTAAACAGCTCTTCGAGATCGCTGCGGCCTGTCGTGCCAAGGGGATCGATCCAGAGTCGGCTTTACGGAGCTATACGCAAAAGCTTGTCGATAGTTTAGAGGAGGCTTGAATTGTGCCGTAAACTCATAACCACTAATTTGCCGAATTTAGGATGAGTTCCCTTGGGTAGTGGTCGCTACAACTTGGAATACTAGGCTAACAACGCGTTTTATAGCGGGTGATCTGGCTATTCAGGTCGTATCTAGGATACGCCGGCAATATTTGTTTCTAAGGACTCAACTTTCACGCGAATGGTTAATTGGCTGCCACCTCCGCCAAAATAGGAGCCTATAACAGGCGCAACATCTCGGTAGTCTCTCCCATAAGCGAGCACGACGTAAGTGTCGTCGACT
>CALBPO010000156.1 GCA_937899295.1 uncultured Opitutia bacterium | reverse complement strand
ACTGCGAGTATGGCGCGCGGAGAGACGGCGATTGGGGTGCGCATCACTACGACATCGTTCAATGGGCGCTCGGGCGGGATGACTCGGGGCCTGTGGCTTTCTATCCGAAAGGACACGAAGGTGCTAAGTATCATTCCTACGAATACGACGATGGCGTGAAAGTGATTCGCGACCACGGTGACCGGAAGGGGCATGCGATTCGCTTTGTGGGTACTGAAGGTGAAGTGATGGTCGACCGAGGCGGTCGCAGTGCGACCACGCCAAGCGATTTGTCGGGTCGTCCACTCAAGCCTTCGGATGTGCACTTATATGTTTCACGCAATCAGCAGGCGAACTGGGTCGAATGTATCAAAAGTCGCGCCAAGCCGATATGTGATGTCAATATCGGCCATCGAACCGCCACGATTTGCCAGCTAGCTGGAATCGCCGAGCGGTTGAAGCGTCCGATTAAATGGGATCCCGCCGCCGAAAAAATTGTGGGCGATGACTTTGCGCGTCGCTGGCAGGATCGTCCGCGTCGTGCCGGTTACGAGCTGCCCGTTTGATCGCTTCAATCTATTTAACATGAAATCCAAATTTCTATTATCTGCGCTCTGTAGCCTGATCGCATTGTCGATGACGGCATACGCGCAAAATCTCAGCGAGCTGGTTGCTCAGCTTGACTCGGATCAAATGAATCAGCGCACCGAGGCGCGCAGCGGCATCCAGCAGCTACTCACCGACTCAACCGCGCCGACGGCGGATGCGAACGCTCGCAGCGCATTGGAGGAGGAAGCCTTGCAGATTTTACAGTCCGATCCCAGTCATCCCGCTCAGGTCTGGCTGCTGCGGATGCTCGAACTGTCTGGCAGTGAGGCCTCAGTGCCAGTGATTGGAAGCTATCTAAACAGCACCGATCATGAGTTGCGTGATTGCGCACGTCGCGCATTGGTCGCGAATCCCGCACCAGAAGCGACCACAGTCTTGGCACGAGCGATGATGCGTGCGAGCGACGCAGAGAAGCGTCCTTATATCGATGGCTTTGTTTTCCGTGGGGATAGGCGCGCTGCCAAGGTAATCGTGCCACTTCTTAAGTCGAACGATGCTGATACGGTCACACAGGCGGCAAATGCGCTAGTCGTATTGGGCGAGGATTCAGTTTATTCCGAGGTCAAGGCCGCGCATGCGTCCGCACCTGAGGGTAGCCGTGCTGCGATCGAATTGGCGATGCTTGCCACAGGCGCCGATGCGAACACTTGTAAGGCTTTGATTTCGTCGGCGGCGAATGTAGGCGTCGCGGAGGCGGCTTTTATTGCCTTGTTAAAGAAAGACACCACCGAAGCAGTGGCAGTTTTGCAAGCTGCAGTCGACGAAGCGCCTTCGCCCCTACGTAATGCGATGTTTGCTACCGCGATGACCGAGCCTGCTTTGCAAGCGATCTTACTAGATAGCCCTGATTTACGCACCCCTGAGGATCAGTTAATTATTCTCTCGGGCATTGCAGAGCAGGAGATTACGAGTGCTGAGGCGAGCGTCATCGCGCTATTGTCGAGTGCGGATCAGGCGGTTCGCAAACAGGCGATCTTCACACTCGGCGTGATCGGAGGCAGTGCGAGCTTCTCGAGTCTGTATGCACTATTTTTAAATGAATCTGATGAGGATGCGAGTAAAGCACTGGCGAAGCTCGACCTCGCGACAATTAATAAGGAACTATTTGAAACCGTCGAAGAGTCGAATGATCTAAAGCAACGGTCTGCTGCCATGCAGTTACTCGCTTTGCGCAATGCCGAGGGCGCCGCAGACTTGTTTAATCGCACTATTGCGCCTGGTAATCCGGATGATCTACGTGTCGAATGTATGAAGGCTTTGGAGGTACTAGGTACGGTTGAGAGCTGCCAGGCGATGGCGCAGTTCATCGTGTCAGGCGACTCCGTGAAACGATCTGCGCAAAAGAGCCTGAAACGCCTGTGCCTTAATTATGGGGATCCAGATCTATTGTGGGATTCGGTCTTTGTGCCGGCACTAAAAACAGCGGCTAATGATGCGGTGCGTGGCGATTTGCTAGTGATCGCAGATGCGGTCGCAGGTGATAAACTTTTAACCTACATTCAGCAACAGATTGCCGATACTGAATCGTCCTTGCGACCAGCGGCATTAAAGACCTTGCAGCGTTGGCCGCACATGGAAGCGAGCAAGGTCTGGCTTGAGTTAATCTCGACGCCCAATGTCAGTGCGAGCGATATTAAAGCCGCGCAATCTGGTTTGGGGCGTATGGTCAAAAGTAAAGAAGTCGGAGGTTGGGAGAAGCTCAAACTAAACCAGGTCGTGGTCGCTGTGGAGAAAGCGCCAACGGCAGAATTTAAGCAGGCGATGGTGAATCTGTATCTGAAGCCAAACGATTACATTCAACATTATCTGCACG
>CALBPO010000155.1 GCA_937899295.1 uncultured Opitutia bacterium | reverse complement strand
CTTACCTCTTCTTTATCGCTCAGATCAGGCTTCAGGATCTTCTTCATTAGATCGTGCGAAATCGAGGTGGATAAGACCAAGAGCAAGCCCGCAGCAGTCGACAAGGCAGCGGCTATACATCCAGCCATTAATAAAGCTATCACCCACATGGGCAAACCTGCCATGTGCGGGTTCGCCATCACCATGATGTCATTCCCAAACCAAAGTTCATTTGGGTTGGATGTATCTACTTTATTTGCAAGTAGACGCTGGCCGTGTTTACCAACTAATTGGGCATCTGTCGCTTCAAGATTCGGATAACTCGGCTTCTTCCCTTGAAAAACCGCATGGCTGCCTGCGAGCGATTTTGAAGGGCCATAGTATTGAATTTTACCGTCATTGTTCTTGTCGATCCAAGCCATCTGGCCGGTCTCTTCAAATTCCTGCAACCAATAAGGCGCCTCCTGATAAGACGTATCATGAAGCTTTTCAATTAGGTTCACTCGGGCAAAGGCTCCAATTGCAGGAGCCGTTAGATAAATTACCGAAATAAACAGTAATGTCCAGCAAGCCGACTTACGCACCGCACTAACATTTTTTACGGTGAAAAAACGTACGATCACGTGCGGTAGCCCCGCGGTGCCACACATTAAGGCGGCCGTAATACAGAACATATTAATCGTCGAAAGCTTGCCCGAGGTGTACTCAGCAAACCCAAGCTCAGTGTTGATATTGTTCATCTTTTCCAGAAAAGGTATCGCCTCCCCACCCGCCGTGTAATCGCTAATTAAGCCAATTTGAGGCAGCACATTACCCGTCAACGCCATCGCAATGAAGATTGCCGGAATCGTATAGGCAAAGGCCATCACGCAATACTGCGCAACTTGCGTGTAAGTAATACCCTTCATGCCGCCAAGACCTGCATAAAAGAAGACAATCGCTCCGCCGATAATGACACCAGAGGTAATGCTAATGCCAAAGAGCTGCGAGAAAACTACGCCCACTCCACGCATTTGACCCATGATATAAGTCATGCAGATAAAGATCGCGCAACCCACTGCAACCCCACGCGCCAACTTCGAGTAATAGCGATCGCCGACAAAATCAGGAACAGTCGCCTTGTTGAATTTACGCAAGTAAGGTACCATTAGGATCGTCAACAACACAAAGCCGCCCGTCCAACCCATCAAGAAGCGCGACGCATCATAGCCACTCAAGGCTACCGTCCCCGCCATAGAAATAAAGGTCGCTGCTGACATCCAGTCAGCCGCCGTGGCCATACCGTTGGCCAGAGGAGAAACCCCGCCGCCTGCCGTGTAATACTCCTTGGTCGAACCCGCTCGAGATTTAATCGCTATGCCAATATAAATCGCGAAAGAAATACCAATGAAAATGAAATTTAGGTGATCTTGTGTCATCGTATGTCGCCGGGATTAATGGTCTTCAGTGTAGCCGTGTTTGGCATCGAGTCGGTTCATCAAGAACGCATAGACCACGAGCAAAATGACGAAGCAGATGATCGCTCCTTGCTGTGCCATCCAAAAGCCAAACGGGGCACTACCGACCTGTGGTGCGTTGGCGTCGAGCCACTCACGAAATAAAATACTGCAGCCAAAGCTGACGCTAAACCAAACGGCCAAAAGACCAAGAACAAGTCTGAGGCAAGCTCGGCGATGGGAGTGAGAAGGGGCATCTTTCATAGGGCAAGGGGTAAAGGTAGATTAATAATACTCACCTCATTGATAGCCCTTCCTTACCTAAGATTGCAAGACGGGAGATACCTTAGTAAAGACTAGAGGCAGAAGCGCTCGAGTGGATTGAGCGACCAAGCGTCATTTTAATACTCCGTAGGAAAAGTTCCCGAGAGTTATCAAAAAATAACGTATCCCTGCGCCCATTTAACGAAGAAAACCCCAAGATTACTCGCCGCGTGCGCTAGCATGCAGGGGAACAGCGAGCGTTTCGGGTTCCATGGCCCAAAACGAACGGCGTAAAACCAGAGCGAGTTGGCGAAGAGGATGGCCGTGCTGAAAAATGCCTTACCCGTCAAAGTCCACTCAAAGCCATCCTCACGGCTCCATAGATGCCCATGGATGATCGCAAAAATCAGTGAAAACCCAACTGCACTAGCGATCAAAAGCGACCTCCCCTTGTTATCGATGACGAAGTAGCCGCGAAAAATTACCTCTTCGACCACACCTGCAGCGATGGCCGCAAAGACAAAGAACCAGACCATCTCACTCTGCTCATCAACGAGCCCGAGGGCGATCTCGCCTCCGGTTTCCACCCCGAGCAGGAGCAGCGCACCGAGTGTTCCAATGATAAAGGCACCGAGAGGAGCTGCCACCGCGCCTGGCATGGCACCTGCGTTCGCTTCGCCCGACTTAACCGCCTTGTAATCACCCCAATAGATTTGCCCCACGTAGGCAGCAACGCCGACGTAGAGGAGGATCATTAGAGGGTTTTCGTTCATAGGCTGCGCGATAGCGAATGGGTCATCACTAATAACGAATCTATTCGCGACTAGTTATCCAGACTAGATGTGCCTCGAATCGTCTTCGTCTTTTTTGACGTAGCCACTGTCTTGGCGTTCGTGATTCACCTTGTTCTTTTTCAAATAGGCCTCGTACACATCCTCAGGAGTCATGCCAAGCACTTGTGCAAGCGAGATGAGGAAGTGGAAAAGATCCACCACTTCGACCTTCGCGTTTTGCTCATCGAACTCCTGATATTTTGCCCACCACTTCCAGGGCACCGAATCGATCAGCTCGGACATTTCCTGTTGCATGGCGCGGGTGTAGTTGAGCACCCATTTAGCCTTATCTTCGTCCGACATGCCGTCAGTATTCACGCCAATCCGCTTGTTTAGCGTATCCTGCATCGAGAAAATTTCATCAAATTTATCCATACTCCGATTCGTAAAAGTCGATACCTCTCCTAGCAAGCGCATTCCACTACCAAGCAACTTTCTACCAAGAACTAGCAAGTATTCTCACTTAACCCTTGCCCAAAAAAATCGACTTATATAACTAAATGCTAGCGTCTTCCCGATGCGATTGCCGACTGCGTGCTCCATGCCGCTAAAGCCGCAGAAATCGCCTCGATCCGGGCGACGCCTCCCGCATGACCCACTAGTAACTCGGCTATGACTGCTCTAGCCGATGGGGCACGAATACAAATCAACACACACGACACATGCCAGAATTCGAAGAAGAAAACGTAAATGCCTCCCCCAGTGAGAGCTACACGCCCAGCACCGACGCCTCTAAAAAACCACGTACTCGCCGCCGCAGCGGCGGTTTTAAAACTGAAGTCGCCAATGTGAGCAATGCCAGCATCGGCGAAGTCAGCGCCAATCAGGCCCTCAAGGAAGAAAAACTGAGTGGCACGCCAAGCGCTACCCAGTCCCACGAGCCGCACGAAGCAGGTGAATCGCTGGGCGGCCGCGAAGATCGGCCGCGCCGCGAACGCAAGCCTCGTCAACCGCGAGATGAGCGTGAGCCCCGCGCACCTCGCGAGCCGCGCACTGACGCTAACCCTCAGCCAAGCCCCGAAACCCTTGCTGCCATCGCCAGTGTAGAAGCCAAGATCGCTGAGCGCCGTGCCGAACGCGATGCCCGTCGTGCCGAACGCGACAAAACCCGCACCGCTCAAACTCAGCGCAGTGAACGCAAGCCAAGAAAGCAAGGCGGGGGTAAGCCAGCACCCAAGAAGAAGGGCTTACTCGCATCCATTTTAAGTATTTTTGGCCTCGGCCCCAAAGTAGAGCCAGCTAAGAAACGCGGCGGCAATCGTGGCGGACGTAGCCGCGGTAAAGGTGGCAATCGTGGCGGCCAAAACCGCAGACGTGGTGGCCAAAACCGCAGGCGCGGTGGCCAAGGCGGCCATCGGAACAACCGTCGTTCCAAAGAAAACTCAGAATCTTAACCATTACGCCTAAGTGGCGTGCTTGCACCTGAGCACCCGAACGACACCACGCGCCCGCAAGTGGACGCGCTAAACAGTTAAACTCAGTTAAACAAACCCACACATGGACGTCTTCAAAGTCAGCGGTAACGGCCCTCTCCACGGTCAAATCGAAGTCGGCGGTGCAAAAAACGCCGCCCTCCCGATTCTAGCCGCGACCTTGTTGACCGAAGAGACCGTCGTGCTGCGCAATGTTCCTGACCTCAGCGATATGCGCTTTATGTTGGAAATCCTTCGTCACGTCGGTGCAGAGACTGTCCAGCCAGAGCCCGGCACCTGGGAAATCACTTCTAAAAAGATCACTCACGTCGCCCCCTACGAGCTTGTGCGCAAAATGCGTGCCTCCGTCTGCCTGCTAGGCCCCCTCGTGGCACGCATGCGCAAGGCCGAGGTTTCCATCCCTGGCGGCTGCGTAATAGGTCCCCGCCCCATCGATTTACACATCAAAGGACTCAAGAAGCTCCACTGCCAGGTAGATATCTCCAACGGCTACGTCCACGTCGACGCGTCCGCGATCAAAGGCGGCCCCATCTTTTTGGGTGGTCGCAGCGGGAGCACCGTCACTGGAACAGCCAATATCGTAATGGCTGCTACCCTCGCACCCGGCACCACGCGTTTAGAATGCGCTGCCTGCGAACCAGAGGTCGTCGATCTCTGCCAAATGTTAGTCAAAATGGGTGCAAAGATCGAAGGCATCGGCAGCCCTGAGCTCGTTATTACAGGTGTCGATAAACTCCACGGCTGCGAGCACAGCGTGATTGCCGACCGAATCGAAGCCGGCACCTTCGTCATCGCCGGAGCGATCACCCGAGGTGACGTCACAGTCAAGGGCATCGCGCCCAAACTACTCGGCGCTTTCCTAGATAAGCTCGAAGAAGCCGGCCTCCCGATGGAGCTGGGCGAGGACTACATCCGCGTTCTGCCCTTCACTGGCTCACTCAAACCAGTCGACGTCATCACCCTGCCGCATCCCGGCTACCCAACCGACCTCCAGGCGCAACTTGGCGCATTGATGACCCAGACCGAAGGCCTCTCCATCATCACCGAGCGCATTTACCCCAACCGTTTCATGCACGTGCCAGAACTGCAGCGGATGGGCGCGGATATTTCGATCGAAGGCCCGAGTGCTATTATCAAAGGCGCAAGTAAACTGTCTGGTGCCCCTGTGATGGCCTCCGACCTGCGCGCCTCCGCCGCACTCATTCTCGCCGCGTTTGCTGCCGAAGGTGACACCTGGATTCAACGCATCTACCACCTCGACCGCGGTTACGAACGCTTCGAGCACAAACTAGCCGCCATCGGCGCAAAAATCGAGCGCCTCAGCGACAAGGAAATGCCCAAAGAGTTACTCGAAGAGTAAGTTCCTGGGACACATCCCACGCGAAATATGTCGCATTCGCTCCCTTGCCTAATCCAGGT
>CALBPO010000154.1 GCA_937899295.1 uncultured Opitutia bacterium | reverse complement strand
TGACAGGCCGTGCCGCTGTCTTAAATGTCGGCCGGAGGTTTCCTCTTTTGCGAAATGTTCACTGCAATTTTTGTGCGATAGCCAGGCTCGCGCGCCATCGCTTCGATAGAGACAGTGCCATCTGCGATCTCGGTGACTTCGAGCTCAAAGAGGCGACGCACAAAGTTCAAGTTCGATCGGGAAAGAATGATATCAGGGCCTCGGTTAGTCTGTTCGATCTTAAGCAACAGGCAACGAATACTCTCGCCAGGGGCGTAATCTTCGCCGGAAACGCGCTCGCGCGGCGGCAAGATCGCCTCGGCCTTACCGAGGTCGACTACCAAATCGCCGCGCTCGCGGCGACGGACAGTGCCAGTGACGATATCGCCGACAGTGTCTTTGTAATCATCGTAGATACGGTCTTTTTCAAACTGGCGTATGCGCTGCATGATCGCTTGGCGGGCAGTCTGAGCAGCGATGCGGCCGAGGTAGGCTGGATCAATTTCCTGCTCGACGGTCTCGCCGATTTGAACGTCCGGGTTGGCTTGACGTGCCTTCTCAACATGAATTTCAAGATCGTCATCACCCACAGAGTCCACGACCTGCAGCACAGTCCACGCCTTTAGAGAACCGGTCTTGGGGTTAATCTCGACACGGATATCTTGACCCGCGCCAACACCCCGCTGGGCAGCGCTCGCAATCGCAGTAGAGATGGCTTCGATCATGTCTGGGCGACTGATCCCCTTCTCTTTTTCCATGTATTCTAAAACTGATAATATTTCGTGGCTCATTGGGTGCTAAAAATAAAAAAAGCAGGCATAAGGCCCGCTTTTAAAGTGTTGCTAGATTTAAAAGTGAAATCGGCAGAATAGAGGGCGCTTAGCCCTTGTCAAGGTAACGTAGAGACGAATTGAAGCTCCATGAACCGATACCCAATCCCTTCATTTATACTTGCGGCTATCCGCTGCATGCTCATTTTTCGCATTTAGCTGTTGCCCTGCTCACTGAATTCCCAGGGCTCCGCCATTTAGGCATACCACTGAATTCATGAAAACCGTCATCGTTTATTCCGGGGGCCTCGATTCAAGCGTCCTCCTTTATCACTTACGCCAGGCAGGCCATAACCTTCACGCTCTTTCCGTGGACTACGGGCAGCGCCACCGCTGCGAGTTAGAGCGCGCCTCCGCGATCTGTGAAGAACTAGGCATCCCCCAGCCCGTCGCAGATCTTTCGGCGCTGCAGCCCCTTCTTGCGGGCAGCAGCCTAACCTCTCCGGAGATCGAAGTCGCCGAAGGGCACTACACGGAGGAGAATATGAAGAGCACGGTCGTGCCGAATCGCAATATGATCTTACTCTCAGTCGCGACTGGTCATGCTCTCTCTATCAAAGCGGGGCAAATTGCCTACGCCGCCCACTCTGGTGATCACGCAATCTACCCCGACTGCCGAAATGAATTTGCCGAGGCTATGGCCAATGCGATCATGCTCGCCGACTGGGAGCAGGTCGAGCTGATCCGCCCTTTCGTCGACTGGACAAAAGCCGACATTGTGCGGCGCGGTGCCGAGCTAGGCGTGCCTTTTGCCAAAACATGGTCGTGCTACAAGGGCGGCGACCTCCACTGTGGCCGTTGTGGCACCTGCATCGAACGCCGCGAAGCTTTTGACCTGGCCAAGGTCATCGATCCCACCCCCTACGCCGAAGGCGCCCCAAGTGTCGCGAGCCTCCGCGCCAACGAATGGCGACTCTAAGCATCAGAAACTACCCGTGTCCAGCAGCGCGCATCTTCCATATTCCATCTCCTAAATATTATGCTAACCTGTAGCAAAACCTACCGCGACATCCCCTTTGCTCATCGTCAACACCGGCACGACGGCCACTGTGCGCTCATACACGGTCATAATTGGGCGATCACGCTAACCTTCGCCTGCCGGGAAACCGATGCCAATGGTTTCGTCGTCGACTTTGGCGACTTGAAGTATCTCAAAACTTGGATCGCTCAAAATCTCGACCACGCCTGTCTTTTTAATGAGAGCGACCCCGAGAGCGATGCCCTACTCGATCAATTTGGTCATCTCTTTAAAGCTTACATTTTACCCAACACCTCCTGCGAAGGCCTCGCACAACATCTTCATGGAGTTTTCAACCCGATGGTGCGTGCGCAGACAGAAGATCGCGTCTGGGTCACACAAGTCGAGGTCGAGGAAGATTCTAAAAACTCGGCCACCTACTTGCCGGACTAGTCGGAATCCTAGTATTTGCCCTCGAGATATTTCGCCCAGAGATAACTAAAGGACCATGCAAAATCACGTGGACGATTGCTAAGCCAATTCTTCAATTCCTCTAAATCAATCCAGCGGCCTTCAATCACTTCGATTGGATCCAATATGAATGGCCCCTCCGATTGGCAGGAATAAACCCAGACAAATTCGTTACCTGTCGGCTCGCAGGGGGCTTCTTTGAAGAGTCGCTTCAAATCGACAGGATTGTGTAAGCCGATCTCTTCGATTAGCTCTCGCCCAGCCGCTTTGTCGTAGTCCTCGCCACTATCAACGTGGCCGGAACAGGAACTCACCCATTTGCCCGGTGCAGTATCTTTGGCCATAGATCGGCGTTGTAGATAAAGTTGTCCCGCTTTATTAAAAACAAAGACATGGACTGCGCGGTGCAGGAGCTTCTCACGGTGCACAACGGCACGTGGTTCTTGTCGGAGGACCTTGTCGCTCGTATCGACGACGTCAAAAATATCGGTGACGGGCATGATCGTAATTCGCTAGGATGATATGAGCTGTCTTTTTGGACTAATCAAAACCTACTATGCCTTACTGTGAGGAGCGAGCCTAAGTATGTGACATTTCGTAAACAATTTATGAATGGTCACAATCTAGAAGACCTAATGGTTCATCTTAAACATCCATGGCATGACGCCTGAGTTCACTCTAGAGTCATTAAGCGTGAGCGAACTAACCCATTCTCCATTTTCAAAGCTCTCGACCTCCTTCGCAATAGGCATACCAAGCTCACGGACATAATTCTTATATACGATGCTATTCACAAGGCCGCTACGAAGGTCAAGGTGGACAACTTTACGCTGAAGATACGTGCGTATATCGATGAAATAATCAACTTGGTAGCCGCTATCGAGCGTCACGCGGATCTGGTGACAAATGTAACCTTCGGTCGGAACGGTATCGACATATTCGATCTCTTTTCCCCTCGCATAGGGATAAAGTAGATGGCTACCAAGGAGCGAGCTGTGCTTAAAGCGTCTCGCCTCGGACTCTGCCATCGGTGCTGGCTCGGTTTTGCTCCCAGTTATTTTTTTCCAAGCATTCGTGCCGTCGTACGCCAACACCTGATGACTCCGATTGTCACGGATCATCATCTTTATGAGATCTGGTTTCTTTTGGTAGGTATTCAGCTCGAATACGCCCTCCTCAAGTTTGAGTGTCCCGTTTAGCTTGAGGCTCGAAATTTGATCCCATTGCTCGGCGCCCCCTAAGCCATCGTTGTAGTAACGGGTGAGAATTCTTGCGAGTCGCCCTTTTCCAAGGTCAGGCATGGGGCTTTGCTGGATGATGGCATTGGTCTGCTCTGTGGGCATAGTCAAAGTGTCGCCCAATGCTTTTGAATCGCTCTCGCCTGAAAGCGTGGCAAAAAGCCCGAGTGAAGTGATTAGGCAAAAAATAAACCGTTTAAGAGTCATGGTAGTTATATGTGCATACGCATCTGGCACAGAAGGACAAGTACTGTTCCCCGCTGATTTTAATGGTCTGTAACAAATCTGGATCGACTCAGTCGATCTTTTGAAAACGAAAATAGTGGACTTGCTGCCCTCAACAAGACACTCCTCTGGTATTATAAATGGCAGTTTTTAACTATAAAGCGCGTGAGAAAGATGGCACGATTGTAAGCGGCACGATCGAGGCTCCCGAGCGCCGCCTCGCCATGCAGCGCCTACAAGCGAAAGGGCTCAGCCCAGTGACCTTGAAAGAAGGAGCCACTGGAACACCTTCTGCCTTGGCCAGACTAGGCGAACGCGCAAAGGCACTACGGAGCAACCGGAGTGAAAAAGACGGCAATGGAAATTCTCAAAAGACCCGCGGAGCCAAAAGTGAAAGAGTCGGCCTCCTCATTCTAAAGCGCTTGATGGAGCTCCACGGTTCTGGTTTACCCGTCGGCGACTCCATCCGTATACTCAGTCAACGCCTCAGCGATAAGGAGCAACGTGCCACTGCGCAAACGCTCTGGCGCGACCTCAGTGAGGGTTCCACATTGGCAGGGGCCATGTCGCGCCAAGCTCGCTGCTTCCCAAGCTCGATCAGCTACGTAATTGAGGCAGGCGAGGCAACCGGCAACCTCGGCCCTATTTTAAGCAAAGTAATCGATTACCTTGAAGAGAAGGAAGCGATACGCAAAAAGATGATCGCGAGTATGGTATACCCAGCCTTCATTTGCACAGTCGCAATTGCAGTCGTCATCCTTTTTATGACGGTATTATTGCCGCAAATTCAAGGCATGCTGGATCGTCTGGGTGGTGAGATGACTTGGAGCGCTCGCATATTAATCGATGGTTCATCCTTCATCGCGCAGATCGGCCCCTTTTTTCTGCTTGGACTAATTATCGGTATTATAGGTTTCCAACAATGGCGGCGCTCCGAATCTGGACTGGGCCACACCGACTCATGGCTTTTAAAAGTGCCACTGCTAGGCAAAATCTTTTACTTAGGCGAACTCTTCCAAGTCGGTAACTTGATCAGCACATTGCTAGAAAGTGGTATCAATACAACCGAGACCTTGCGCCTAACCGAGCGCACCGTGAAAAATACCAAATTGCGTGAACGCTTCAACACTGCACGAGGTCAGGTCAACGAAGGGCTCTCAATCGCACAGGCCTTTCAAAGAAACCAATTCATGCCCGACCTAGCAGTCGACATATTAACGGTCGGTGAAAATACCGGTAATCTTGCCCACAGCATGAACGAAATTACCAAGGGGTTTCGCAATGAATTAACGGCGCGCCTCACTAAATTGACTACACTTGTTTCAACCGGCGCCTTGATCTGTGCTTTCATCCTCGTTGCTCTGATCGCTATGGGTATTGTTACCAGCGTATTCCAGGTCAGCCGAAGTCTCTCCTAGTGGTTGAGTCAGTTTGATCGGCAGTCTAAAGGATATGCGCGTGCCCTCTCCCACTTTACTCTCAGCCGCGACTGTGCCGCCGTGTAA
>CALBPO010000153.1 GCA_937899295.1 uncultured Opitutia bacterium | reverse complement strand
ACGAGGCGTTCAACAATGGGAGACACTCGAACCGAAGAAAGAGTTGGCTGGTATATAATGTCTTTTCAAGCCTTGGTCGCGAAACGGCTCAAACTGCTACAATTAAACTTACAATAAGTAGCGCACGTAAGCATCATTGCGCAAGTCGTTGAGCCACTTTTCTTGTGTCTCGCGGGCGATTTCACCGACGAGCACATTTTCTATAATGTCGCGTACTTGGGCCACTGGTTGGATCATCTCTTCGCGCTTGTCTTCTGCGTAGAGGATAAAAATTGTCCCTTCCATTTCGATAGCTTGGCTATATTGATTTTTTTCTAGTCCAAAAGCGATATCACTGAGTTCCTTACGGATGTCCTTACGCTCAATCCAACCCCAGTCGCCGCCTTTTCGGCTCATCTCGTCTTGGCTGTATTTACGCGCGATGGCTCCGAAATTGGCGCCGTTGTCGAGTTCCTTGATTACCTTTTTGGCTGTCTGGCGTAGTGGGACGAGCCCTTCGTTAGCCATTGGCGTGAGAATAACTTGGCGCAAGTGAAGTGCTTCTTTTTGGTAAAAACGTAGCTTGTTTTTGACGTAGAATTCTTCGATCCGTTCGGGGCTGATCTCAGACTGCGAACGTCGTGTCTCCGCTCGCATCGCATTTACTACGACGCGTTTGTAGATGTTTCGGCGGAAGTCGCGGGCAGTCTCGCCACGGGCACGTAGATATTCGAGAAAGCGGCCACGATCGCCACCAAAGTCGCGGTCAATGACCTCGTCATACTCTTGGTCAATATAGGATTCCGGCAAAAGTAGACCCTTTTCTTCGGCTGCTTTGACAATGATGATACGGTCAATCATGTTTTGCAGCACTTCTTTGCCCAACTCGTCGATGCGCTTGGAGAACTCTTGAGCGTTGCGCGCTTCCACACGGAGACGAGGGATGATTGGTTCAAGTTCGCGGCGTAGCTCTTCGACCGTGATGATTTGTCCTTCGGCGATGGCGGCGATTCCATTGCCCAAGCGTAGTAGCTCTGGGTCGGAAGCGTTCTGCGCATGCAGGCTAGTTAGGATTAGAGGGGCAGAGAAGAGGAGAGTATTAAAGAGGCGAAGATGCTTCATGGATGTGCTCAAAAGGTAAATACTTAGTAAATATGCGTGAACATAGAAGCGCCACTTAAACGGTCAAGCGGTATATGTTATGAGCCCTAAGCTATTTACTTTCCTTCGTTAGCCGCAGCTTTAAACGCCAAGAGGACACGACGCCCAAAGAGTATCGCTCCAAAGAGACTCACTAGCGCTGCTTCATAGTTGACGACCAGCATACCATCTTCAATTTGACCAAATATGGAACTCTCTGATGCACAAAAAGCCGCAGTTACACAATGGATTCAAGAAGGCAGCTCGCTGGCTGATGTGCAGCGTTCGTTGCGTGAAGACTTTGAAATCTCTATGACCTATATGGACGTTCGTTTCCTCGTCGACGACCTCGATATCGCAGTGGCCGAAGAGGAACCAGAACCACCAGAATTATCTGAAGTTGAAACCGTGGAAGACGCAACAGCCGAGCCTGCTGAAGCTGAGCTAGTCGACGAGGGCAGTAACTGCGCTGTGACTGTCGATGTCGACGCCATTATGCGCCCTGGATCATTGGTTAGCGGCACTGTGGTATTTAGTGACGGCGTCAGCCTTGGTTGGCAGTTGAGCGCCGCGGGTCAATTAGGGCTCATCCCTGGCGACGATCCCGAGTATCGCCCCAACCCTGAAGACGTGCAGTCTTTCCAGAGCCAGCTCGAAGAAGTGCTTCGGAAAAAGGGATTCTAAGTTGGTGTATCGTCATTAGGCGGTAGTGCTAAGCCCCCAAGGCCGCATAAATCGTGGGGCTACAAACTTCGACTACGATTCCACTGAACTCTTCGGATCCAGCGCATCACGGAGTCCGTCGCCCACGAAGTTGAATGCGAAGATAGTCAGCGAGAAAAACAGTGCAGGGAAGATCAGCATCCACGGGTAGATATCTAGCTTCACCGCACCCTCGTTGATCAACATCCCCCACGAACTCATCGGGGGCTGCACGCCTAACCCGAGGAAGCTGATCACTGATTCCAGTAAAATTACCGCTGGAATAGTCAGCGTTGTAAATACGATCACGGGGCTCAAAAGATTAGGTAAAATATGCCGTCCGAGTATACGCCGTGTTGGCACCCCGCCGACAATAGCCGCATCAATGAAAGTCTGCTTACGAAGCGCCTTCGTCTGCCCACGCACGATGCGCGCCATAGTTAACCACTCGACCGCTCCGATTGCGAGAAAGATGAGCAAGATACTTCGCCCCAATAGCACGGTTAACAGAATCACTATAATTGTAAACGGCAGCGCGTAAAGCGTATCGACAAATCTCATCATTGTCGCCTCGATACGCCCACCATTGTATCCTGCGATCATTCCGTAAACGACACCAATTAAGAGTGCCACTACCGTCGCCGCAAAGCCCACACCTATGGAAATACGGCCACCAATCAAGGTCCGCACAAGGATGTCTCGCCCTAGCTCGTCAGTGCCAAACCAGTGCGTCCATGATGGTGCCTGCGCTCCGTAGGCAAGCTGTGTTGTCTCATGCGAATGTGGCACGAAGAAAGGGCCAATCAAACAGAGTAGGGTGATTCCGATGAATAGGCCGCCGCCGATCCGAGCCATGCGATTCGCGCAGAGTCGCTCCCAAGCATCACGACCTAGTGATCGGGCGTCGCTGCTGACTTGTTCTCGCTCTAACCTAGTCATCATGGCGCGTGCGGGGATTCATCCACATCTGGATTAGATCCACTATAAGGTTAAAAAATAAAATAAGCACCGCATAAAAAAGTACCGTTCCCATCACCATCGTACTGTCCCGGTTGAAGGCCGAGTTGACGAAGAAACTACCCAGCCCTGGGATGAAAAAAATTGTCTCCACTACAAAAGAACCACTAATTAAGCCCGCTACAGCTGGTCCCAAATAGGCCACCACAGGGTAGAGCGCCGTACGTAGTGCATGGCGTATTACTATCGCTTTTTTGGCGAGCCCTTTTGCACGCGCCGTACGAATGTAATCCAGTCGCATCACGTCTAGCATCCCGCTGCGTGCAAGCCGCGCGATGTAGGCTGCGTAAAAAAGTCCCAGCGTAATTGCTGGCAATACGCGATCGCCCAGTGTGTTCCAACCGAATGGGTTGAACCAGCCAAGCTGCATACTAAAGACCATGATCAGGATAGGACCCAATACAAATGCAGGCAGGCAAATACCAAGCATAGCAATGCCCATAAGCACACTTTCCGATGGCCGATTATGTCGCAGTGCCGCCAATACGCCGATTGGTGTGCCGACTGTTACCGCAACGAGCAAAGCATGGAAGCCCAGTTCCAGCGATACGGGAAAACTTTGGGCAATGATCTCATCCACATCCCAGCCAGCGTATTTATAAGAGGGGCCAAAGTCTCCCCGTAGTCGTTTTCCAAGAAAGCGGAAGTATTGCTCATGCATTGGCAGGTCTAGTCCGTAGTGGGCATTGATCAGCGCTTGAACCTCTTCAGGTATGTCCTTCTCTGTATCAAAGGGACCACCTGGCGTGAGCTGCATCAAAATAAACGTCGCCGTCGCAATCACCCATAGTGTGGGGATGGCTTGCAGTAAACGTCTGAGAATTAAAAGGTGCATCGGGTCGTTACTTCTTATCTGAACGACTGAGCTGTTGAATCAAATATCAAATTTGCAAAATCAATGTAGGGGCAGGCTGTGTTGGTGCGTCTCTTCGTATAAAACTTAGAGGAAGGTGCCTATACATCTTTTTTGACTACGAAACAGTAGCGTCTGAGCTTGCTCAACTTATTCAGTCCGTTAGCCTATGAATATTAGGATTTAAGCACATGTTTGACACTCCCATTCACGTTATCGATTTTGAAGGCAGCCGTCAGAGTGGCGTCGTGGAGTATGGTTACGTCACGCTGAAGAATGGTGAGATTGTCGATTCGCAGACGCGGATCTGCGCTCCCGTTGGTACGATTACTGACCTTGACCGAGGCCAGCACGGTATCTCGGAAGGCCGCGCTTCAAAACATGCTCTCTTCGAGCTTGAGTGGTCACTCTTCGCTCGCCTCCGCCAGTCGGGAGCCTTCTGCGCGCACAACGCCTCGGTTGAAGACGGCTTTCTACGCGGCGTCTGGTCATGCCCGCGCACTTCGCCAGATTTTGCGGAACCTGGACAGGTCACCGCAACTTGGGCGCCTTGGCTTGATACGCTCCATATTTACCGGCGCGTTTATCCGCAGCTCGAAAATCATAAGCTCCAAGCGCTCATCGAAATCTTCGATCTTCAGGCCGCCCTCGACGCTCAAGCCGTCACGATTTGTCCTGCAGAGCGTTGCCACTACCATTGTGCTCTATACGACGCACTAGCATCTGCCTTGCTCTTGCGTCGCTTGGCCGACGAGCCGACTCTGAAGGACGCTAGCCTGCGCTGGCTCTTCCTGCAAAGCGCGGCCTCCGTCGCTGCCCGTGATGCAATGGGTCAACAGGAACTTCTTTAATTCATTAAGCTCGTAGCTGAAAGCGTGATCATTTGAACCATCGATTTTAAATAGTCCAATCGAGCAAAACTTTTTAGTTTCGGTAACATGCTTTGATCGTTTATCTACACCCCATGCCAGACCTACCAAAAATCGTTTATTTCGGCTCCGATGCCATCTGCTTACCTGGCCTACAATATCTTCATGAACAGGCTCGCGATCTATGCACGCTAGCAGCTGTGGTTTCGCAGCCAGACCGTCGACAAGGGCGAGGAAAAAAGCTTCAACAAAACTCTGTCGCGGAGTTTGCCAGTTCGAAAGGTATCCCACTCTTGCAGCCTGAAAAGCCCAATGCGGCACTGGCCGATTGGTTACGTTCCCAGAAAGTCGCGCTTGCCTTCGTTATGGCCTACGGACACTTCTTGCCCAAGGCAGTGCGGGAGGCACCAAAGCATG
>CALBPO010000152.1 GCA_937899295.1 uncultured Opitutia bacterium | reverse complement strand
TTCCTCGACTTCGTCTTTGATCTGAGTCCAGGCACGCTTCATAAGCTCATAGCCACGTGCCCTGCTAATCCCCCACTCCTTTCTGGCAAAAGCAAGACACTCGGTATTTGGAGTACCAGCAAGGATCATTCCCTGGAGGGCATCGATGCGGTCGGAGGTCTCTGCTGCTGTTGCTCGTGCCATGGCCAATCAGCCTCCGTATTGAGCAAGTAAGTGATGAGATCTCGCTGGGTCATTGCCACCACTCCAGCAAACAATGGCACCAGACTCGACAGCATTTCTGGATGTCGGCGATGCGTTGATGTAAGACAAGTCGTCACCCTGAGTAGATCGGCAGAGATCATTAATCAACCTTCTGACAAAGAAACGAAAAGCAGGAAATCCACCTCTTACAATTTTAGCTAATGATAACGGAGATGATTATTTTCGTAGTTCTTTTGAAGCTGCGTAAGCTTAACCGTAAGCCTATTAAACCGCTCCATTGAACGGGAATTACTTGAATCAAATAGATCGCCTCTTATTTCTGAGCTGTAATTCAAAAAGTCTTTTGGCTCGCAACCAGATCCACCTTTCCAAGAGTGAAAATCAGAATGAATAGAAGACTCAACAACCAGAATATTGTCGTGGAAATCTGCCAAATCAGAGCGATTCGACTTGTCAAAGAGATGATGTCCATCCAGAGATAGCTCTCTACCTCTGGCCTTCTTTTTACCAGTCACCTGACAAGTATCACGAGCAGCTCTCTTCGCTTTAGCGATTGCTTTATCAATTCTTTGTGGCGCGGCTGCAAGGCGTTTAACTTCGACCTTGAAGCAGTCTTCTACTACTTCACCAACTGCACCGACCCATGCCTTACGCGCTTTAGTAATTCTCGAGTTACTACTCATATCAATCGCCATATTTGCCAACCCACGCTGACTCCAGATCTTTTCGCCCTCGGCAGAAAGTAAAAAGTGCTTTTCAATCTCAAGCCCCTCTTCTCCATCCAAAAGACCTAGCTGACAGAGACGGTCAATAGAGTTATTTATACCGCGACCATTTGTCTGCAGAACATTGATAC
>CALBPO010000151.1 GCA_937899295.1 uncultured Opitutia bacterium | reverse complement strand
TTAGAATGTATTCGAGCCCAAGAACTCTTACTCAAAGCCGTCTTCCTAACACATACTCACCGCGACCACGTAGGCGGCTTCAAAAAACTAGTCGCCGTTGCGCAGACTAAGCTAGCATTTGGCCCCGCCGAAGAACCACATACGGGCGTCAGCCCTCTACAGCCAAATTCTAAGATGCAACTATGCGGCTTCGATATCTATGCAGTAAAAACAAATGGTCACTCCAAGGGTGGGCTTAGTTACATAGTGCACGGGCTCAATCGCCCCATTGCCCTCGTCGGTGACGCACTCTTTTCACTTTCCATGGGCGGCGCCAAATATGACTATCAGCTTGCGCTAAAAAATAACCGTGAGCAGTTGCTCAGCCTTCCATCTGAGACTATCCTCTGCCCCGGTCACGGTCCTATGACTAGCGTTGTTGAAGAGTGCGCTCATAATCCGTTTTTTTAATGGATTCACGCGATTCGTTGAGGCGCAAAAAAGCCCACATGCTTCAAGGCTCGAGGGCGCTTACGATGGTAGGCTGTCGGGGACTTGAACCCCGAACCAATTGATTAAAAGTCAACTGCTCTACCGATTGAGCTAACAACCCCTACATCGAAGCGCGGGATACAAGGAAGCTCCCGCTGGATTGTCAAGAATAGGAAAAGTAATTTTTCTCAATTTTGAACAGTTTTTATTGGAACAAATCTAAGTGTTATACGATCTATTATTCGTAGTATTCTTATGATTGCTGAAACTGACACTATCCACGCTGATGAACTTCTGATTGAACGCATAAAGGCAGGCGATATGGCTGCTTACAACGTAATGGTAAACCGCCATTACGACCGAATTTTTTCTAGAGTTTCACAACTACTTAACAATAAGCAAGATGCAGAGGAAGTGACCCAGGACGCTTTCATCCGTGCCCACCGGGGCCTTGAGAATTTCCGCGGCGATGCTTCCTTTTCCACCTGGCTCTACCAGATCGCTACCAATCTGGCGCACAACCGCTATTGGTACTGGTTTCGCCGCAAGCGTGATCAATCGATTTCGCTTGATCAGCCGCAGTGCGAAGATGGCAGCCTGACACTCGAAAATGTGATGCCCTGCGCAGACGAGAACCCTGCCGAGGCGGTTGTGACGCAAGAGTTCGTTGACCGTGTCTCTGCTTGCATGCAATATCTGAATGATAAGCACAAAGAAGTTTTGATCCTACGGAATGTAAAGAACCTGACCTACGATGAGATTGCACAACAATTGGAGATCAGCGTGGGCACTGTGAAGAGCCGAATCGCCCGTGCACGGGAAAGTTTGCGAGGCCTCTTGGGCGAAGATTTTGCATGACCGAAGATAAGTTTACAGAGCTCGTTAATCTTTACCTAGATAAGGAAATTTCAGAGTGCGGCCTCGCTCAGTTGAAGAGCGAGTTGGCTGCAAACGCCGAGCGCAAGGAAGATTTTGCCGAAAGCTGCCGTATGCACCTAGCCATGCGTATGGCGCTCAATCCACAGTCGCCGAAGCGCAGTTATGAATTTTGGCGTAATGGATCTAACAGTTTGTCTCCCAGCTCGCGCTCTAAGCAACGTGGCCAGCGCATTTTTTTCAATACGAGTCGTCGGGCAGATTCCTTTTCGACTCATGAAACAAGCACGAATCACTTCTCGCATAAGGTGACCACCTTTCCGCGCTGGATCATGGGCACAGGTTTTGCAGCTAGTCTTGCGCTCAGTTTTGCCCTACTTATGCCAGTTTTTCGAGAGACGCCAGCGGTGTCTTCGCAAACTACCCTTAAAGGCGTGGAGGTGGAAGATCTGTTTGAAGATGATCTGCTTGACCGTATTGGTCACCAAGAAATTCGGCGCTTTGCCAATGTGCAAGCTCAGCGCAAGGCCAATCAACAAGCTAGTTTAGCTACCCAGCTCCGGCTATTGGGACTGAGCCCAGAACTCACACCTAAGAAAAAGCAGCTTCGATTTATCAGTGCGGCCGCTGCCCTACGTCCCGAGGTAGTCCGCGACCATGCAGAGCTACTGGCAGAAGTTCAAAAGATGTCGGCTATGCCTCCACCACAGATTTTGCGTGTCGAGTCCATGCAGTCCGAAGCGTCTGCCCCTTGGCCAGGAGGTTTCCAGTCCTCGCTCGCAAGTTTTAAGTAGCGTTGGAGTCCCACCTTTAGGCGGCCTCGTCTTTATGGCCGCCAAAGGATGAAATCCGGTTATCTATCACAGCTTTCCGCTTGCATCTGCGCTAAGGAGAGGCACTTCTCATAGTTCGTATTTAACTTACTTTTCTATGAAAATCGTACTCGCATACTCTGGTGGTCTTGATACCTCCGTCCTTGTCAGTTGGCTTAAGGAGCACTACAACGCTGACATTATCACCTTCGCAGCCGATGTAGGCCAAGAAGAAGAACTCGACGGCCTTGCAGAAAAGGCCAAAGCAACTGGTGCCTCCGCGCACTACACCGTCGATCTAGTCGAAGAGTTCGCCCGTGACTTTATTTATCCGATGATGCGAGCCAATGCCATCTATGAAGGTCAGTACATGCTCGGCACATCGATCGCTCGTCCACTCATTGCCAAAGCCCACATTGAAATTGCTGAACGCGAAGGAGCTGACGCGGTCTCGCATGGTGCCACTGGTAAGGGCAATGACCAAGTCCGCTTCGAACTAGGCTACGCTGCACTCGCTCCGAAGCTCGAGATTATTTCACCATGGCGCATGGAGGTATTCCGCAAGGCATTTCCAGGACGTACGGAGATGATCGACTACTGCCGCGAGCACAATATCGACGTCGAAGCCAGCGCATCGAAGCCTTATTCAATGGATCGTAATCTGCTCCACATCTCTTACGAAGCAGGCATCCTTGAAGACCCTTGGTTTGATCCTACAACAGATGACAATAAGGGCATGTATAAGCTGACTTCCGCGGCCGAAGATGCGCCAGATGATGCTGAATATGTTGAACTCGATTTCGAGTGCGGTGACTGTGTAGCTGTAGACGGTGCAGCCATGAATCCTGCTCAAGTCATGAAGCACCTCAACAAACTGGCCGGTAAGCACGGCGTCGGACGTGTTGATATTGTCGAAAACCGCTTTGTCGGGATGAAGAGCCGTGGCGTTTATGAAACTCCAGGTGGCACCATTCTACTTCAAGGGCATCGTAATATGGAGTCGCTCACAATGGATCGCGAACTGGCTCACCTTCGCGACAGCTTGATCCCTCGATATGCAGAGTTAATCTACAACGGGTTCTGGTATGCTCCTGAGCGTGAAGCCCTCCAAGCTCTCATCGATGACTCGCAAAAGACTGTCACTGGCACGGTTCGCCTCAGACTCTACAAGGGCAACGTCACTACCGTGGGTCGCAAGTCACCGCTCTCGCTCTACGATGAAGACATCGCTTCGATGGAAGGTGTCGATAGCGACTACAATCCCGACGATGCGAGTGGCTTCATCCGTCTAAATGCGCTCCGTCTCCGTCGCCGTGCGCTCGCGCAGGGTGGTCCCGAAATTGCTTCGGAGAGTAAACTGTCTAAGGAGTAATATGATCTGCACTTTGCTCGTGGAGGCCCTACGTTTCTTGCCATGACCTCTGCTCACATCCTTCTCGGCGTCAACGTCGATCATGTCGCGACTGTTCGGCAGGCGCGTTATCGTCAACACACCCTTGATCACGGCGACGAGGTCGAGCCCGACTGTGTCGCTTTCGCCCTTGCCAGTGAGGCTGCGGGTGCCGATGGCATCACCATGCACTTGCGCGAAGATCGCCGCCATGTTCAGGACTCTGACATTCAACGTGCGCGCACGCAGATTGGCACGCGCCTGAATCTAGAGATGGCCTGCACTCAGGAGATGATCGATTACGCACTCGAGCTCAAGCCGCACTCTGTCTGTCTAGTCCCTGAGAACCGTGAGGAGATCACCACTGAAGGGGGTCTCGATATAGTCGGCCAAAAGTCCCGCGTGGGCGAAGTTGTCGCCGCCATGACCGAGGCAGGCATTGCGACGAGTCTCTTCATTGATCCCGACCCTGCACAGATCGAAATGTCGGCAGAGCTGAAGAGCCCGTGGATCGAGCTACACACTGGTGCTTACGGTAATGCCTACTACCACGCAGGCCGCCACCAAGAATTGGATATACTCCGTAAGGGTGCCGAATTGGCCCATAATCTCGGCCTTATAGTTAATGCGGGCCACGGTATTAACTACACCAATATCACTGAAGTCGTTACTCTGCCGCATTTGCACGAGCTCAACATTGGGCACTCCATTATCAGTCGTGCGCTTTTAGTAGGGGTCGACCAAGCCGTGCGTGAGATGAAGGCCTTTCTGTGATTTATGTTTCAGTAGTTCCATAGAGAGTCTCGCCGTGCTTTAGCGCGGTCGGCGTTTGGATCGGTTAGACATTGGTACCTTTGGCCATTAGGCTTTGGTTAAGGGTGAAAGCCTCGTATAGGATCTAATCAGACCAGGTCGGCATGGCTTATCCGTTGCGCTGCAACTTATACATTCCTCCTGAAATCTGGTGATCCCCGTGTTTGTAGTCTTTAGAAATTAATACGTGTAATCGCTGGAATCTTAACTAGCCTATTTTATAAGCTTTAGTGACTATTCTTTCCTTGGACTCAGCCTCCCTATGAATTTTTTATCTTATACCCATCCTGTTCTTAGTTGCCAAGAGGCCAAAGTGCTGGAGTCATGCGCGCTCGTAGATGAAGCAGCTGAGTGGGCCGCAATGAAACTGGCAGGTCAGGGGATTGCGAAGCACCTCGTTCAGGACTATGCCGAGTTGCGTTCCCCGCCTGAGTACTTAAGGATACTAGCGCTCATTGGCAAAGGTAACAACGGCGGAGATGCCCTCATCGCTTGTGGTCAATTACTGGCCGACTTCCCGCGTGCGCGAGTCGAGTTGATTTTAACTTTGCCTGCTGAAGAGCTTCGTCCGCTGGCAGCTCGTGCCCTACAACAGCTTGAAGGTCGTGTGGAGGCGCATCAGATCTCTGATCAGAACGATGTGTCTGAGATCACGCAGATGCTATCGGATGCGGCTGGTAGCGAGGGCTTTCATATCTGTATCGATGGGTTATTAGGCATGGCTTTTTCACCGCCTTTGTGTGCGCCTATTGCCACATTGATCGAAGCAGTCAACACGTTTGAGGCGATTGATCTACGTGCCTCGGTCGACTTGCCCAGCGGAAAAGGTGACGGTGTTAAAAATGGCGTAATTAGCTTTCAAGCAGACTTTACTTATGCCACAGGCATCGCAAAGAAACCAATTTTTAAAGGAATCGCCGAGTGTGGTCGAATACGCTACATCGACCTTGGTTTTTTTGAAGCCTCTCAAGCGGAGTCGATTAAAACAAAAGAGTGTATTTTAACGAGCGCAGTTCTCGGTCCCATTCGTCGCCTACGACCAGCAGCTGTAGACAAGCGTGCATTTGGCCATCTTTTCATCGTCGGTGGCTCAGCTTACATGCCGGGGGCACTGCTCATGGCGGTACAAGCTGCGGTGCGCTCGGGGGTTGGCTTAGTCACTGCCTTTGCTCCGGCATCCGTCGCCAGCGCCTTGGCCGCTCAAGTCCCTGAGGCGATGTGGATTCCTTGGCCAGAGACGGCTAATGGCACGCTCAGTCCCCACGCGATGCCCCTACTTTTCGACCGGATCAATAGTGCATCGGCCGTGCTGGTAGGACCTGGTATGGGCAAAGATCCTAACACGCAAATGGTGACGCAGGAAATTGTTGAACATGTCGAATTGCCGATCTTGTTGGACGCCGATGCGCTTCGTGTGCGTGTGATGGAAGTCATCCAAAAGCGTAAGCCTCATTTTGGCAAAATTGTCCTCACGCCACACATGGGGGAGTTCAAGCGGATTGCGAAACTTACTGAGGCGAACTATTCGGTCGAACTACTTCTTGATTTTTCAGATGCCCACCGTGTAATCACGGTTTTAAAAGGTGCTAATACACGTATCTGCGATGGCAAATCAGTCATTTATAATACGCAAGGCGGCCCCGTCCTTTCTCGGGGTGGTAGTGGGGATTTACTCTCGGGTTTGATCGGCGGGATGATTGCGCAAAACAGTGTCTGCGTGCCGACCGCCGTAGCACGGGGTATTATGCTGCACGGTATGGCTGCTCAATTGCTAGCTAGAGCAAAGGGACAAATCGCGGTCCAAACTACACAGTTGCTCGACTATCTACCCAAAGTCTTGCGCATTTGAAACGATGGCTACGACTTTGAATCACCGCAAAGCCCTACTCATACTCAATGGGCTACAGCATGTTGGCCCTGTCATGCTGCGCCGCTTGTTGGATGCCTTCGACCACGACCCTGTCGCGGTGCTGGCAGGAGACCGTAAAAAGTTGCTCAGTGTTAAAGGTGTCGGAGAGAAGGCTGCTAGAGTTTTAGTGCATTGGTCCAATCACTTCGATCTCTCCAAAGAGATCGAGCGTATGAAGGCCTCGAATATTCGCTTTATCGCACAATCTGACGACGCCTTTCCGCCGTTACTTAAAGAAATGTATGACCCGCCCATTGGCTTGTATTGGAAAGGTGAATACAATATTGATCGCCCTTGTATCGCTATCGTAGGCACGCGCCGCGCGACACTTTATGGTCACAGTATCGCGCGTAAGTTTGCGTTCGCGCTTTCACAGCTCGGCTTCTGTATTGTCAGCGGTATGGCACGTGGTATTGATACGGCAGCGCACGAAGGCGCGCTTGAAGCAGGCGGACAAACTGTTGCGGTGTTAGGCTGCGGGTTAGACATCGTATATCCCCCAGAGAACCTGGACTTGTATAAACAGATCGCTGTAACAGGCGCCGTCGCTAGTGAGTTTCCTCTTGGGCGCCGCGCAGACCGACAGACCTTTCCTATGCGCAACCGCGTAGTCGCTGGCATGTGTGAGGCTGTTATTGTGGTCGAAAGCGCCGTTGCTGGTGGCAGTATGATCATGGCGCGTATTGCTGGAGAGCAGGGGCGGCAGATTATGGCCGTGCCTGGACGTATCGATGCATGCAGTAGTGCTGGTTGCCATCAGCTGATCCGTGATGGCGCGACCATGGTTACTTCAGTCGATGACATTCTCGAAGAGCTTCGTTATGCACGGCCCACGCCGGTTGAGGCAGGATTACCTATGGAGTCGGAAGCATCTCAATTTGAACTCAATGATCTAGAGCACCAAGTGCTCGACTGTTTCAGAGGGGGAGAGCTCTGTCTTCCTGATCAAATTTCGCAGCAACTTAACCGTCCGTCTGCCGAGGTTTCCGCCGCACTGATGGGGCTGGAGTTAAAGCGCTTAGTCGCTAAGCGTGCTGATGGGTACTTCGAGGCGCACTAGGTGTTTGCACTTCGTGTGCGC